>NZ_JBYOKU010000008.1:0-202345 GCF_057799175.1 Pseudomonas sp. 14P5.3.2
GAGCAGGCCGCCGCGTCAATCAGTAGCGGTAAGCGTGCGGCTTGAACGGGCCTTCGACGGTGACGCCGATGTAGTCAGCCTGTTGCTTGGTCAGTTGAGTAACCACGCCGCCGAAGCCGCGAACCATTTCCAGGGCCACTTCTTCGTCGAGTTTCTTCGGCAGTACTTCAACGGTCAGACGCTTGGCTTTCTCGGCTGGCGACAGGTCGGCGTACTTCTGGCCGAACAGGAAGATCTGCGCCAGTACCTGGTTGGCGAACGAACCGTCCATGATGCGGCTCGGGTGGCCGGTGGCGTTGCCCAGGTTCACCAGACGGCCTTCGGCCAGCAGGATCAGGTAGTCGTCGTTCTGTGCGTCGAAAGCGCCCGGGCCGGTACGGTGGATCTTGTGGACCTGTGGCTTCACTTCTTCCCACGCCCAGTTCTTGCGCATGAAAGCGGTGTCGATTTCGTTGTCGAAGTGACCGATGTTGCAGACAACGGCGCGCTTCTTCAGGGCTTTGAGCATGTTCGCGTCGCAAACATTGACGTTACCGGTGGTGGTCACGATCAGGTCGATCTTGCCCAGCAGCGCTTTGTCGATGCTTGCTTCGGTGCCGTCGTTGATACCGTCGATGAACGGCGAAACCAGTTCGAAACCGTCCATGCAGGCCTGCATGGCGCAGATCGGGTCAACTTCGGAAACCTTGACGATCATGCCTTCCTGACGCAGGGACTGGGCCGAACCCTTGCCCACGTCACCGTAACCGATGACCAGCGCTTGCTTGCCGGACAGCAGGTGGTCGGTGCCGCGCTTGATCGCGTCGTTCAGGCTGTGACGGCAGCCGTACTTGTTGTCGTTCTTGGACTTGGTCACCGAGTCGTTGACGTTGATCGCCGGGATCTTCAGCTCGCCCTTGGCCAGCATGTCCAGCAGGCGGTGAACGCCGGTGGTGGTTTCTTCGGTCACGCCGTGAACGCGGTCCAGCACCTGTGGGTACTTGTCGTGCAGCAGTTGAGTCAGGTCGCCGCCGTCGTCGAGGATCATGTTGGCGTCCCATGGCTGGCCATCCTTCAGGATGGTCTGCTCCAGGCACCACTCGTACTCTTCTTCAGTCTCGCCTTTCCAGGCGAAAACCGGGATGCCGGCGGCAGCGATGGACGCAGCGGCCTGATCTTGAGTCGAGAAAATGTTGCAGGACGACCAGCGTACTTCGGCACCCAGGGCAACCAGGGTTTCGATCAGCACGGCAGTCTGAATGGTCATGTGGATGCAGCCGAGGATTTTCGCGCCCTTGAGCGGCTGCTCGGAGGCGTACTTGCGGCGCAGACCCATCAGGGCCGGCATTTCCGATTCGGCGATGATGGTTTCGCGACGGCCCCAGGCGGCCAGGGACATATCGGCAACTTTGTAATCGTTAAAATCTGCAGGCGTGATAACAGCGCTCATGAAGAGCCTCCATTCGTAATGTATGCGAATGGGCGCCGTTGTGCGTTTAGTGTCCGGCCGTGGCCAGTCAACGCCCCATCCGAGCCTGACAGGTTGATCCTGCTGCAGCGCCCCTCGGACAGGTGGCGGGAAAACGGTAGCAGGTGAACGTTACCGTTTTGAAACGGGGGCGATTATAGCCGTCTAGACTGATCTTCCAAAGGGTTTCTGTCGGCCAAATGAAGATCGCTAATAGTGACCATAGTAGAAGGCTCATGGAGCATGACCGTCCGGTCTGCCAAGATGGCGCCATCTTTCGGCAAACGCTCAGGAGTGAACATGAATTTCCACACCCGCAAATGGGTAAAACCCGAAGACCTCAACCCCAATGGCACCCTGTTCGGCGGCAGCCTGCTGCGCTGGATCGACGAAGAAGCGGCGATCTACGCCATCGTCCAGTTGGGCAATCAGCGCGTGGTGACCAAGTACATTTCCGAGATCAACTTCGTCAGCGCCTCGCGCCAGGGCGACATCATCGAGCTGGGCATCACCGCCACCGAGTTCGGCCGCACCTCGATCACCCTGACCTGCGAAGTGCGTAACAAGATCACCCGCAAGAGCATCCTCACGGTCGAGAAGATGGTGTTCGTCAACCTCGGCGAAGATGGTTTGCCAGCCCCGCACGGACGGACCGAGATCAAGTACGTCAAAGACCAGTTCAAGGAAGATGAGCTCGTTACCAAGTGACATTGGCGGTGGCTTCATCGCGAGCAGGCTCGCTCCCACATGGATTGCGTTGTACCTGTGGGAGCGAGCCTGCTCGCGAATGCGGTTGTTCAGTCAGCGAAGAATCATCTGGCCACTGAACAGCCATGAACCGTCGGGGTCGTAGCTAAAAGCCCCCCACCCGGTTCCCACGCCATGACCATGCCTACAGACGGCAAGACCCCCAACCTCTCGACCGATGAACAACACGAAGTCGAGAAAAACCAGCCGCCCCGCGCGGCGGTTCTGCATGAAATCATCCGCACCCAGGGCGACCAGGAACTGGAGCGCAGCATCGCCGCGTTGTGGTGGTCGGCGTTGGCGGCAGGGCTGACCATGGGCCTGTCGCTGATGGGCATGGGCCTGCTCAATTCGCGTCTGCCCGAAGGCGATGAATTCAAGGTGATCGCCAGTTTCGGCTACTGCGCGGGTTTCCTCGCGGTGATCCTCGCCCGCCAGCAACTGTTCACCGAAAACACCCTGACCGCCGTCCTCCCGGTGATGAGCAAACCGACCCTGGCCAATTTCGGCCGGCTGATCCGCCTGTGGGGCGTGGTCCTGTTCGGCAATTTGTGCGGGACGATTCTGGTGGCGTACGTGATGCTCGAGCTGCCGATCTTCGACGCCAAGACCGATCACGCCTTCCTTGAAATCGGCCGCAAGGTCATGGAGAACCACGCCAGTCAGATGTTCGCCAAAGGCATCGTTTCCGGCTGGATGATCGCCACCATGGTCTGGATGATCCCGTCCATGGAGAGCGCGAAGATGTGGATCATCATCCTCATCACCTACCTGATGGCGCTGGGCGACTTCACCCACATCGTGGTCGGTTCGGCGGAAGTGTCGTATCTGGTGTTTGCCGGCGAGCTGCCGTGGAGTGATTTCTGGATGGTGTTTGCCGGGCCGACGCTGGCGGGGAACATCATCGGCGGCAGTTTCATCTTCGCCCTGATCAGCCATGCGCAGATCCGCAGCGAGAGCGGCGCGCCGAAAGAAACAGGCAAAGGGTCTGCGGATCAGGCCGAAAAGCCTGACCCGCAGCAGATCAGAAAATGATCAGTGGTGCGCGGGCTCGGCCGCTGTGGCCGGCTCGTCACGGGTGGCGTGCTTGACCAGTTTGCCGATGGTCAGACCCTGCAACAGGATCGACGACAGCACCACGATGTAGGTGATGCTCAGCAGCAGATCGCGCTCCGGGCCCAGCGGCAGGGCCAGCGCCAGTGCCACCGAGACACCACCGCGCAAACCGCCCCAGGTCAGGATACGGATGGTGCCGCGCGGCACCGTGCGCCAACGGCGCAGCAGAACGATGGCCGGGGCCACGGTAAGCAGGCGCGACAGCAGAATCGCCAACGCCAGCAGACTGGCCGCCGCCACGTGCGCCCAGTTGAACGGCAGCAGCAACAGCTCCATGCCGATCAGCGCGAACAGCAGGGCGTTGAGCATGTCATCGAGCAGCTCCCAGAAGCCGTCGAGGTACTTGCGGGTCATGTCGTTCATCGCCAGGTTGCGCCCCAGGTTACCGATGATCAGACCGGCGACCACCATCGCAATCGGCGCCGAGACGTGCAGCTCGGTGGCCATCGCCGAACCGCCGATCACCAGCGCGAGGGTCAGCATCACGGTGATCTGATGCTGCTGGACGCTCTTGATCATCCGGTACACCCCATAACCGATCAGCCCGCCGAACAGCACGCCGCCAATGGCTTCGTGCACGAACAGCATGGCGGTGGCGCTGATCGTCGGCGTTTCACCCAATTGGGCGATACCCAGCAGCACGGTGAACACCACCACCGCCGTGCCGTCGTTGAACAGCGACTCGCCGACGATGGTGGTTTTCAGCGGCTTCGAAGCGTTGGCGGTGCGCAGTACGCCGAGCACCGCAATCGGATCGGTCGGCGAAATCAGCGCGCCGAACAACAGGCAGTAGAGGAAGCTCACGTGCCAGCCGAACAGGGCAAAAATGTAATAGGCGAGGCTACCGATCACGACGGTCGCAATCAGCACGCCGAACGTGGCCAGCAGGCCGATCGGCCAGCGATAGCTGCGCAGGTCGTTGAGGTTGACGTGCAGGGCGCCGGCGAACAGCAGAAACGACAGCATCCAGTTCATCAGCAGATCGCCGAAGTCGATCTGGCCGATCAGTTGCTGCACGCGTTCTTCGAGGCCGGGATAGCCGAGCAGGCTCAGGCCTTGCAGCAACAGGGAGAACATCAGCGCGGTGACCATCACGCCGATGGTCGGCGGCAGGCCGATGAAGCGGTAGTTGACGAAGGTGAGAAGGGTGGTGAGGCAGATGAATGCGGCTACGAGTTCAAGCATCCGGGCTCCTTTGGATGGGGGTGGAAAGACAGCGCCCCGATTCTTCGGCGCAAAGGTTGGATGGGCTGATTCGGGGTGGGGACACAACTGTGTCCCCTCGGTTGGTCGGCCGCGCACATTGGTGTAGGGTCAACAATAAAATCAAGGAGTGGAACGTGCTGGCGACAGTTCTGGTGTTGATGGCGGCGCTGTTGCATGCGACGTGGAATACCCTGATCAAGTTCAGCGCCGAGCGGCTGCTGGTGGTGGCGTGCATGGACACGGTGGCGCTGCTGTTTGTCGCCCTCGCATTTCCATTCATCAGCCTGCCGCCGGCGGACATCTGGCCGTGGATTCTGGCTTCGGCAGCGTTCGAGTTGCTGTATCGCTATTTGCTGATTCAAGCCTATCGGGTCGGCGACCTTGGGTTGGTCTATCCGCTGATGCGCGGCTTGTCGCCGCTGGTGGTGCTGGCGTTGACCCTGATCTTCGCCGGCGAAGTGCTTACCGCGCAGCAGATCTTCGGGATCATGCTGATTCCGCTGGGCATGGCCTGTCTGCTCTGGCAGGGCGGCGGCGGGAAGCATTTGCCGTGGTCAATGCTGCCGGTGGTGGCGCTGATCGGGCTGTGCATCGGCTGCTACACCTACATCGATGGCCAGGCCTTGCGGCGCTGGTCGCATCCACTGGATTACCTGGTCTGGGTCACGTTGCTCAGCGCCTGGCCGTTTCCGTTGCTGGCGTGGGTGGCGAAACGCCCGGCATTTCTGGTGTTCTGGCGCGAGCAGTGGAAGCTGGGCCTCGCGGTCGGGTTCTGCGTGTTGTTCAGCTACGCTCTGGTGCTGTGGGCGATGCAGTTGGGCTCGATTGCCGAAGCGGCGGCGTTGCGCGAGATCAGCGTGATTCTGGTGGTGCTGTTCGGCATGCGTTACCTGAAAGAACCTTTCGGCAGACCGCGGCTCTTAGCCTGTGGGCTGGTGCTGATCGGCATGCTGGTGATGAAGTTCTGACCGCCCGCAATTCTCTATCACTCGAAGAAGGACGGCTTTATGACGGTGGCTCTGTGGTGCGTATTGATCGCGATTTTCCTGCCGTATGTGTGCACGATCGTGGCCAAGGCCAGCGGCGGTTTCAGGCTTCAGGACAACCATGATCCCCGGGACTTTCTCGAAAGTCTGAACGGCGTGGCCCGACGGGCGCATGCGGCGCAGTTGAACAGTTTCGAGGTGATGCCGGCGTTTGCGGCAGCGGTGATCGTTGCGCATCTGATGGGCACGGCGCAGTTGGTGACGGTGAATGTGCTGGCGGTGATGTTCATCACCAGTCGCCTGCTGTACATCATCTGCTACCTGGCGGACTGGGCGATTCTGCGATCGCTGGTGTGGTTTGTCGGGATGGGGCTGATTGCTGCGTTCTTCTTTGTGTCTGTCTGAATCTCGGGTGTTGCTGCTGGCCTCTTCGCGAGCAAGCCCGCTCCCACAGGTATCAATGGCGAGCACAAATCCTGTGTACACCAAAGAACCCTGTGGGAGCGGGCTTGCCCGCGAAGGCGATAGATCAGGCGCCGAGGCGCTTAAGGTTTGTCCTTCACCGTATCGGCGACTTGCGGCACTTGCGGCAACGCCGCACCTTTAGGCCAGAGCATCCAGATCTGTCCCTGCTGCTTCATGTCCCCGGCTAACTGCCCGGCCGCGTCGCCCGTGCCCCAGAACAGGTCCGCGCGCACCTCGCCGGCAATCGCGCCGCCAGTGTCCTGCGCCGCGACCGGGCGCACCAGCGCCGTGCCATCCGGGCGGGTGGTCGACAGCCACAGCAGGCTGCCCAGCGGAATCACCTTGCGATCCACCGCTGCGCTGTAGCCGGCGGTCAGCGGCACATTGAGCGAACCGCGCGGACCTTCGTTGCTGTCCGGGTTACGGGTGAAGAACACGTAGCTCGGGTTGCTGCCCAGCAGTTCCGGGATGCGCGACGGGTTGGCCTTGGCCCAGTTGCTGATCGCGCTCATGGTCACGTCTTCTTTCTTCAACTCGCCCTGTTCCACCAGCCAGCGGCCGATCGGTCGGTACGGGTGGCCGTTCTGGTCGGCGTAGGCGATGCGCAGTTGCTTGCCATCCGGTGTCTGAATCCGCCCCGAGCCCTGGATCTGCAAAAACTGCAGGTTCATCGGGTCGGTGAGGTACGCCACCACCGGCGCTTTTACGCCTTTGGATTCAATGGTCGCCGCGTCGTCGTAAGGCTTGAGCACCCGACCTTCAAGGCGGCCGCGCAAGCGCTTGCCCTTGAGTTCCGGATAAATACTGTCCAGCGAGACGATGATCATGTCTTCCGGCACGCCATACACCGGCACGTTGGCTACGTCGGTGGGCGTCAGGCTGCCGGGGTAGACCGGTTCGTAGTAACCGGTGATCAGACCGTTGGGGTTGTCATGCTCGGCGCGCAGGCCGAACACATCGAGGTTCTGCTTGAGGAACGCGCGGATCTCGTTGGCGCTCGGCGGCACGTTGGCCGCTGCGGCGCAGGTGCCGCCCCAGACCGGGTCGGCCTTGAGTCGGGTGCAGGCGCTGCGCCACGAGCCGAAACCGGCCACCAGATCGCTGTCGGATACCGCCGGCAGGGCTTCCCAGGTGGTGCTGGAATAAGTGGCCAAGGCGTGGGTTTTCGGTTTGGCATTGTCGCCGCCCGTACAGCCGGCAAGGATTGCCAGCAGCGGCAGGGTTGCGATCAGTGGGTGACGCCAGGCCTTGAAACGGCTGTTCATGGAGTGATTCCTGTGCCGGTTGCCCAAGTGCTCCATGCGCTCGGGCAACCCGTATTTTTAATAGGGCTATTGGTGTTTGTCGGCGACGCGAGGATACTGGCCGCCGAATTCCGTGACTTGAAGCCACCATGACTCTTAAAAGAATTTCTGTTGTATTGCTGGCCTGTCTGACCTTGTCCGCCTGTGGCGGTGTCGATCCGAATTCTCCGCTGGGGCAACGCAAAGCGATCTTCAAGCAGATGCTCAAGACCGGCGAAGACCTGGGCGGCATGTTGCGCGGACGCATTCCGTTCGACGGGCCGAAATTCACCGAGGGTGCAGTGAAGCTCGACGCGCTGTCCCATGAGCCGTGGAAGCATTTCCCGCAGGTGCGTGAAGAAGATCACACCAGCGCCAAGGACGATGTCTGGTCGCGTCAGGCACGCTTTCAGGAACTGGCCCGCAACCTTGAGGCCGCCACCGGTGAGCTGGTGACCGCCAGCAAGGTTCAGCCGTACAAGGCCAGTAACCTCGGGCCGGCAGTGCAGAAGGTTGAAGATGCCTGCAGCGCTTGCCATAAAGAGTTTCGGGATCATTGATTGTCTGAGACTGCTGGAAACCTGTGGCGAGGGAGCTTGCTCCCGCTGGGCCGCGAAGCGGCCCCAACCCCATTCAATCGCGCTGTAACAGACTCAACTCGATTGAATGGGTTTATTACGACGGCTGCGCCGCCGAGCGGGAGCAAGCTCCCTCGCCACAGGACATCGCCTTCAATACGGGTTACTTGTCGATCTGGTCCAGCGCGTCCTGCAGTTCTTTGCGCGACTCGGCGAGCTTGTTCTTGCGCTTGTCGATCTTCTCCGGATCGCCTTTCTTCATGGCCTTGTCGAGATCGGCCTGGCGCTTGCTCACTTCGTGCTTGGCTTCCAGCACCTTGTTCTCGCGTTCTTTCTTCAGGCCGGCGTCGGTGCAGTTCTTGGTCACTTCATCCAGGGCGGTTTGCAGGCCGGCCTGCTGATCGGTGTTGCCCCGGGACTTGGCCTGTTCGAGCTGATTGATGATGCCCTGCTTCTTGGCGGCGCAACCGGTCAGGCCCGGTGCATCTTCGTCGGCCATCACAGGCGCGGCCAGGACGCCACAGAGAGTCAGCAAGGCGAGCGGTGCAAGAAATTTCATAAAAGCTCCATGTGCAAAGGCAATCGGGTCGGGGGCACTGCGCTGTTTGAGCGTCTGACGGCCCTTGGGTTCCCGGCTGCCGGGGGATTGCGTGATCAGAAACCGTCGATTCCGGCGGCGCGTAATGTTTCACTCAGGGCCAGCACCTGCGGGTCGCGGAAGAATGCGCTCAATTGCGCCGCGCGGCCCGGGCCGATTCCGGCTTGTGCCTGCCATTGTTCGGTGTCGCGTTGCGCCAGCGCCTGCCACGAGTCGGCCAGTCGGGCCTGACCTGTCGGCGGCATGCCCAACGCTTTGAGCCACTGGGCGAACGGCCGTTGCCGGGCGCTGTGAAAGCTGTTGATCAGGCGTGCGCTGCTGCGCTCGCCGAAGCCGGCAATGTTAGCAAGCTCTGGCTCATCAAGGGTCAACCAATCCAGCAGGTTGTTCAGGCGGCCTGTTTCCAGAAGTTTCTCCCAGGTGCCGCGACCGACATTCTGCAGCGCCAGTCCTTGTTTGCCACTGAGCCAGGTCAGTCGAGCGAGAAACTGGCTTTTGCATTCCGGCGTCGGTTGCCAGCAGCTCAGGGCATGAAAGTCGCGGGCGTCGGGGATCTCCAGATCGACGCGTTCGACACTGCGCAGCACCACACTGTCGAGTCGCGGAATGGTCAGTCCGGCCAGGCTGATGGCAACCTGATCGCCGGGGCGGATGTCCAGTTCCTGCCAGCGCTTCAGCGAGCTGACGCTGACACGTTTGATCTGACGGTCATCGAGGGCAACGGGCTTCAGTTCCAAAATGGGGGTGATACGCCCGGTGCGACCGACTTTGAAATTGACTTTGCGCACCTGCGCCAAGGCCTGGGCGAACGGATATTTCCAGGCGATGGCCCAATAGGGCGAGCGCGCCTGCCAGCGTTCGGCGGGAGGCCTCTGGCTTTGGCGCAGAACGATCCCGTCCGTGGCGAACGGCAGGGGTGAGCGATACCAGTGTTCGCGCCATGTCTGAGCCTCGGCGAAATGGCTTATCGGCTGGCTGTAAGGTGCGGTCGTGGCGAAGCCCAATGTCGCCAGCATGGAAATTCGATCCGGCAGTTCGATCGGCCCTTGCGGCCAGTCCCAGACGAACAGGCCGACCCCGGCCGCTTGTTCGGTACTCAAGGTTTTGCGCGCCATCAGGCCGGCAACGGTCGCACGGGCGTTGACGCTGCCGGAACTGGCCTGAATATGCTTGTCCAGGCGCCAATAGAGTTCGCCCTGGACCAGCAGATCCACCGGGCGTGTCAAGCGTTGGGGAATGGCGCTGATCTTCTGCGCGGAAGGAGTCCAATCATGACCGTTGACTCCGTCGCCGCGACTGATCGCCTGCCGCAAGACGCCACCGCTATAGATCAGCGTCACGGCAACGCCATCCACTTTGGGTTGTACCCAGACATCCTTTCGATCCCGCAGCCAGGTTTCAATGGCCGATGCCTCGTGAATCTTGTCCAGGCCAGTGTGGGCGACCGGGTGCGCGACGGAGCCTGCTGCTGTGCGCAAAGGGGCGGGCGCCGAGTGCCGCGCGAAGCACTGGCGCCATTCGTTGAGTCGCAAGCGCGATTGATCGTAGAGCTCGTCGGCAATCAGCGAGCGGCCTTCGCGGTGGTAGGCGTCGTCCCATTGATCGATCTGCTTTTGCAGGGCCGAGACTTCAGTTTGCGCCTTGCTGGCTGACCAGTCCGGGCAGGCTGCGTAAGCGATCAGAGGGGTGAAGCTCAGTAGAAGCGTTGAAAGCAGGCGCAGCGTGACAAGCATTTTGAGCGTCCTTGCTCAGGGGCAATGCTTGAAGGCTAGGTGAGGATTGCGGGTCGGGTAGCCTGGGTGTTTTGCGGGGTGTTGCGCAGCATTAAAGTCAAAAGATCGCAGCCTTCGGCAGCTCCTACATGGGAATGCATTCTGTAGGAGCTGCCGAAGGCTGCGATCTTTTGATCTTGGCAAGCATGAAATAGCCCCGCACGGCGCGAACCGTGCGGGGCTTTTTGTGCAGCCGGGGAGGGCTTACAGACCAGCGGCAGAACGCAGAGCGTCGGCGCGGTCGGTTTTTTCCCAGGTGAAGGTGGTGAAGGTGTCTTCGCCAACCGTCTTGGTCTGCGGAGCACGGCCGAAGTGGCCGTAGGCTGCAGTTTCCTGGTACATCGGGTGCAGCAGATCGAGCATGGTGGTGATCGCGTATGGACGCAGGTCGAACACTTCACGCACCAGTTTGATGATCTTGTCATCGCTGATCTTGCCGGTACCGAAGGTGTTCAGCGAGATCGAAGTCGGTTGAGCGACACCGATGGCGTAGGACACCTGGATCTCGCAACGCTCGGCCAGGCCGGCAGCGACGATGTTCTTGGCCACGTAACGGCCAGCGTAGGCAGCCGAACGGTCAACCTTCGATGGATCTTTACCGGAGAACGCGCCACCGCCGTGACGGGCCATGCCGCCGTAGCTGTCGACGATGATCTTGCGACCGGTCAGACCGCAGTCACCTACCGGGCCGCCAATGATGAACTGGCCGGTCGGGTTGATGTGGAACTGGGTGTCCTTGCTCAGCAGTTCGGCAGGCAGTACGTGCTTGACGATCAGCTCCATCACGCCTTCGCGCAGGTCTTTGTACGACACTTCAGGGTTGTGCTGGGTCGACAGTACAACGGCGTCGATACCGACCACCTTGCCGCCTTCGTAACGGCAGGTCACTTGCGACTTGGCGTCCGGACGCAGCCACGGCAGCAGACCCGATTTGCGGGCTTCGGCCTGACGCTGCACCAGTTGGTGCGAGAAGGTGATCGGAGCCGGCATCAAAACGTCGGTCTCGTTGCTGGCGTAGCCGAACATCAGGCCCTGGTCGCCGGCGCCCTGATCTTCAGGCTTGGCACGGTCAACACCCTGGTTGATGTCTGGGGACTGCTTGCCGATGATGTTCATCACGCCGCAGGTCGCGCCGTCGAAGCCGACTTCGGAGCTGGTGTAGCCGATGTCGCAGATCACGTCACGAACGATCTGCTCCAGGTCGACCCAGGCGCTGGTGGTCACTTCACCGGCGACGATGGCTACGCCGGTCTTGACCAGGGTTTCCACGGCAACGCGTGCGTGTTTGTCCTGGGCGATAATGGCGTCCAGCACCGCATCGGAAATCTGGTCGGCGATTTTGTCCGGATGCCCTTCGGACACGGACTCGGAGGTGAAGAGGGAGTATTCGCTCATCTCGATGTTTTCCTGAATTTACCGATGGTGAGTGTCGCCAGCCGGTCGCTGAAAGTGGCGAACCTGGATCTGGAAACCATTACGTAAGCCTACATAGAGGCTGTCCCCGGGAACGAGTCCCGCAGCGGTGGCCCAACGGGCCAAATCGTCCTGTTCAAACCCCAACCACAGATCACCGCAGGCCTCCCTGGCCCAACTCTGGTTGTGGCTACATAACTCTGTCACGAGCAGGCTACCGCCCGGTTGCAGCAGGCCGGCCATGTGCTTGAGCGCTTCGGCCGGCGCGGCGAAATGGTGCAACACCATGTTCAGTACCACGCAATCGGCCTGAAGGCTGGAGCCATTCAATGCATCGGCCAATTGCAGGCTGACGTTAGCCAGCCGTTCACGTTCACATACCTGACGCGCCAGTTCGAGCATCGCCGGGCTGTTGTCCAGCGCGGTTACGGTACCGAAGCGACGGGCCAGTTCCGGCAGAAAAGCACCATCGCCGGGGCCGACTTCAATGGCCGTGGCAGCACCATTGAAGTTCAGTTTATCGAGCAGGGCCAGCACGCTGTCGCGGTACTGCGGCAGGCCTGCGATCAAGTCTTGCTGGGCGCGAAATTTCTCTGCGACCCGAGCGAAAAATTCCTGGCTGGCCGCTTCACGTTGCCCGTGAACCTGGGCGATACGCGCTTGCACGTCCTCTGGCAGCGCCAGGTTGTCGACTTCTTCTAACAACGCTGCGTGCAGTTTACCGCCCAGCAATTCGGTGTGAGGCAGGGCGCGACGATAGAAAATCGCGTTGCCTTCGCGGCGCGTTGCCACCAGATCGGCCTGGGCCAGCACCTTCAGGTGATGGCTCATGCCGGACTGACCGATACCGAAAATCTGCGCCAGCTCCAGTACACCGAACGAATCGTTGGCCAGCGCGCGCAATACATTCAGGCGCAGCGGGTCGCCACCGGCCTTGCACAGGGCCGCCAGCTCGTCGCAGTCGTCATGGCGAATGGAAGGCACGCGTAAGTTCATAGGGCCAGCAGTCTAGTGACGGCGGGAAATCGCCGCAAGGGCAATATCAAAAAGTTTTGATATTGCACGATAGATGGCACTTCTCACTGGCTGGTTAACTCTACAAACGAACAGCGGAAAGGTTTCACCAGGCGAATCCACTGTTAACCATGGGAAAAACGCCTCCGTATGACTATCTGTCATTGCCCCGAGGCGCTCCGGTGAGGGAAAATGCCCTCCTTTTTTCCGTTTCAATTATTCACACCCAGGAGATCAGCGATGCCTAGCCGTCGTGAGCGTGCCAACGCCATTCGTGCCCTCAGCATGGATGCCGTGCAAAAAGCCAACAGCGGCCATCCCGGTGCCCCCATGGGTATGGCAGATATCGCCGAAGTACTTTGGCGCGACTACCTCAAGCACAACCCGAGCAACCCATCGTTCGCCGACCGTGACCGCTTCGTGCTGTCCAACGGCCACGGCTCGATGTTGATCTACTCGCTGCTGCACCTGACCGGTTACGACCTGTCGATCGATGACCTCAAGCAGTTCCGTCAACTGCACAGCCGCACCCCGGGTCACCCGGAATTCGGCTACACCCCGGGCGTCGAGACCACCACCGGCCCGCTGGGTCAGGGTCTGGCCAACGCCGTGGGCTTTGCCCTGGCAGAAAAAGTGCTGGCCGCGCAGTTCAACCGTCCTGGCCACGACATCGTGGATCACCACACCTACGTGTTCCTGGGTGATGGCTGCATGATGGAAGGCATTTCCCACGAAGTCGCTTCCCTGGCCGGTACCCTGGGCCTGGGCAAGCTGATCGCCTTCTACGATGACAACGGCATCTCCATCGACGGCGAAGTCGAGGGCTGGTTCACTGACGACACCCCGAAGCGTTTCGAAGCCTACAACTGGCAGGTGATCCGCAACGTCGACGGCCACGATCCGGAAGAGATCAAGACCGCCATCGAGACCGCGCGCAAGAGCCCGCTGCCGACCCTGATCTGCTGCAAGACCACCATCGGTTTCGGTTCGCCGAACAAGCAGGGCAAGGAAGATTGCCACGGCGCGCCACTGGGCGACGCCGAAATCGCCCTGACCCGCAAGGCGCTGAACTGGAACTACGGCCCGTTCGAAATCCCGGCCGACATCTATGCCGAGTGGGATGCCAAGGAAAAAGGTCGCGCTGCCGAAGCCGAGTGGGATCAGCGTTTCGCTGCTTACTCCGCGGCGTTCCCGACCGAAGCCAACGAGCTGATCCGTCGTTTGAGCGGCGAACTGCCGGCTGACTTCGCTGAAAAAGCCTCGGCTTACATCGCTGAAGTGGCTGCCAAGGGCGAAACCATCGCCAGCCGTAAAGCCAGCCAGAACACCCTGAACGCGTTCGGCCCGCTGCTGCCGGAACTGCTCGGCGGTTCGGCTGACCTGGCCGGTTCCAACCTGACCCTGTGGAAAGGTTGCAAAGGTGTCAGCGCTGAAGACGCCAGCGGCAACTACATGTACTACGGCGTGCGCGAGTTCGGCATGACCGCGATCATGAACGGCGTGTCCCTGCACGGCGGCCTGGTGCCTTACGGCGCGACCTTCCTGATGTTCATGGAATATGCGCGCAACGCAGTGCGCATGTCGGCGCTGATGAAGAAGCGTGTGATTCACGTCTACACCCACGACTCCATCGGTCTGGGCGAAGACGGCCCGACGCACCAGCCGATCGAGCAACTGACCAGCCTGCGCACCACGCCGAACCTCGACACCTGGCGTCCAGCCGACGCCGTTGAATCGGCCGTGGCCTGGAAAAACGCGCTGGAGCGTAAGGACGGCCCTTCGGCGCTGATCTTCTCGCGTCAGAACCTGCAGCACCAGGAACGCGATGCCGGCCAGATCGCCGACATCAGCCGCGGTGGCTACGTGTTGAAGGACTGCGCAGGCGAGCCTGAGCTGATCCTGATTTCCACCGGTTCGGAAGTCGGCCTGGCCGTTCAGGCCTACGACAAACTGACCGAGCAGGGCCGCAAGGTGCGTGTGGTTTCCATGCCTTGCACCAGCGTGTTCGACGCTCAGGACGCTGGCTACAAGCAATCGGTTCTGCCGCTGCAGGTCAGCGCACGTATTGCGATCGAAGCGGCTCACGCCGACTTCTGGTTCAAGTATGTGGGTCTGGAAGGTCGCGTGATCGGCATGACCACCTACGGCGAATCGGCTCCGGCTTCGGCACTGTTCGAAGAGTTCGGCTTCACCCTGGAAAACATCCTGGGTCAGGCTGAAGAACTGCTGGAAGACTGATCCAGAAGTCGCGTCGTCTGGACTGACGCCTTCGCGAGCAAGCCCGCTCCCACAGGGGGATTTGTTGTGTGACACAAGCAGTGTTCACAACCCTGATCCAGTGTGGGAGCGGGCTTGCTCGCGAAATCGGTGGTTCAGACACCACTGCAATAACCGATTCAAACGGTAATCGAGAACCCCATGCCTCAACCGCGTCCCTACAAAGTTGCACTCAACGGCTACGGCCGGATTGGTCGTTGCGTCTTGCGTGCATTGTTTGAGCGAGGGGCGAAGGCAGGGTTTGAAATTGTCGCGATCAACGATCTGGCGGACATGGCCAGCATCGAGTACCTGACACGCTTCGACTCCACCCACGGCCGCTTTCCCGGCGAAGTGCGAGTAGAAGGCGATTGTCTGCATATTAATGGCGACTGCGTGAAGGTCTTGCGCAGTGCCACCCCCGAAGGCATCGATTGGGCCGCTCTTGGCGTCGATCTGGTGCTGGAGTGCTCTGGCGCCTATCACACCCGTGAAGACGGCCAGCGTTTCCTCGACGCCGGCGCGCCACGCGTGCTGTTCTCGCAGCCGATGGCCAGCGAGGCGGATGTCGACGCCACCATCGTCTACGGCGTCAATCAGGATTGCCTGACCGGCGCCGAACTGCTGGTGTCCAACGCCTCCTGCACCACCAACTGCGGCGTGCCGCTGTTGCGTCTGCTGGACAAGGCGATTGGCCTGGATTACGTGTCGATCACCACGATTCACTCGGCAATGAACGATCAGCCGGTGATCGACGCCTATCACCACGAAGACCTGCGCCGCACCCGTTCGGCGTTCCAGTCGGTGATCCCGGTGTCCACTGGTCTGGCGCGTGGCATCGAGCGCCTGCTGCCGGAACTTGCCGGGCGAATTCAGGCCAAAGCCGTACGCGTGCCGACGGTCAACGTGTCCTGCCTCGACATCACGATGCAGACCGCCACCGCGACCGACGCGAACGAGGTCAACCGGATCCTGCGCGAGGCCGCCACCAATGGCCCGCTCAAAGGTCTGCTGGCCTACACCGAGTTGCCGCATGCCAGCTGTGATTTCAACCATGACCCACATTCGGCCATCGTCGATGCCAGTCAGACCCGTGTTTCCGGCCCGAAGCTGGTGAACATCCTGGCCTGGTTCGACAACGAATGGGGTTTTGCCAACCGAATGCTGGACGTTGCAGAACACTATCTGCAAACAGCGATTTCAAAAAAACCTGCTCTCTAAGAACAGCTACTCAGGAAGTGCGACCCATGACCGTGTTGAAGATGTCCGACCTCGATCTGCAAGGTAAGCGCGTATTGATCCGCGAAGACCTCAACGTCCCAGTTAAGGACGGTGTTGTCACCAGCGATGCGCGTATCCTGGCTTCGCTGCCGACCATCAAGCTGGCCCTGGAAAAAGGCGCGGCGGTGATGGTGTGTTCGCACCTGGGCCGTCCGACCGAAGGCGAGTTCTCCGCCGAGAACAGCCTCAAGCCAGTCGCCGACTACCTGAGCAAGGCCCTGGGTCGCGAAGTGCCGCTGGTGGCCGATTACTTGGGCGGCGTTGACGTCAAGGCCGGCGACATCGTGCTGTTCGAAAACGTACGCTTCAACAAGGGCGAGAAAAAGAACGCCGACGACCTGGCCCAGCAATACGCCGCCCTGTGCGACGTGTTCGTGATGGACGCCTTCGGTACCGCGCACCGCGCCGAGGGTTCGACCCACGGCGTGGCCAAGTTCGCCAAAGTCGCCGCTGCCGGCCCGCTGCTGGCCGCTGAGCTGGACGCACTGGGCAAGGCGCTGGGCGCGCCGGCCAAGCCAATGGCTGCGATTGTTGCCGGCTCCAAGGTGTCGACCAAACTTGACGTACTCAACAGTCTGAGCCAGATCTGCGATCAACTGATCGTCGGTGGCGGCATCGCCAACACCTTCCTGGCTGCTGCCGGTCACCCGGTCGGCAAGTCGCTGTACGAGCCGGACCTGCTGGACACCGCACGCGCCATCGCCGCCAAGGTCAGCGTGCCCCTGCCGGTGGACGTGGTCGTCGCCAAGGAATTCGCGGAAAGCGCCGAAGCCACCGTCAAGCTGATCGCTGACGTGGCTGCTGACGACATGATTCTGGACATTGGCCCGCAGACCGCCGCCAACTTCGCCGAACTGCTGAAATCGTCGAAAACCATCCTGTGGAACGGCCCGGTCGGCGTGTTCGAATTCGACCAGTTCGGCAACGGCACCAAAGTGCTGGCCCAGGCCATCGCTGACAGCGCGGCGTTCTCCATTGCCGGCGGTGGCGACACCCTGGCGGCCATCGATAAATATGGCGTGGCTGAGCAAATCTCCTACATTTCCACCGGTGGTGGCGCGTTCCTCGAATTCGTCGAAGGCAAGGTGCTGCCGGCCGTTGAAGTTCTGGAAAGCCGGGCCAAGGCCTGAGGCCGCCCGTTTGGCCAGGCAAAGGAGTGGTTACATGGTCAAGTCGTTAGTGCTGTTGTTGCTGACCGGTACATTGGCGGCCTGCGGGAGTAACCCTAAGGCCGAGGCGACACCTGCGCCGGATGCGGTGCAGAAAGGCTGCTACCAGGCCGACTGGCAGGCCGAAACCAACCCGGTGCTGAACAAGCGCTCGGGGCCGGACGGCCTGGACAAGTACGAGACGCAAACCCCGGCCAAGGAACATGGTTGTCCTTGACCGGTCTGACTCTTTAACTCAGGGCTGGCGGCGTGCGCCGTCAGTCGAGGAACACGGATGAAAGGCTTGATCGCCATTGCGGCGTTGGCATTGTTGGGCGGTTGCGCGCAGATGAATCTGTTTCAGTCGTCCGCCCCTGCTGACAACTGGACGACATGGACCTGCGACAGCCAGGCCAAAGTGCTGTGGCGCTACACCGATGCCAGCCAGAAGGAAGTCGATGTTCGACTGGGCGGCGGCGATCAGGTCTATCGCCTGAAAGAAGAACCGGGCGCCTCGGGCGTGCTGTACAGCGACGGCATGCTGGCGTTTCACGTCAAGGGTGATGAAGGCCTGGTGTACTGGGTCGCCACCAATGACCTGATCGGTCGCGGCTGCAAGGCGCAGTAATTGACACACCGCAGGCCCATTGTAGGAGTGAGCCTGCTCGCGATAGCGGTATGACAGTCGCTGCAGTACTGGCTGCAGGATTGCTATCGCGAGCAGGCTCACTCCTGCAAGGGCTCTGTGTAGTTCTTGAGAATTTGCTTTATCGAATCACCAGACCGGGCTTCGACCCCCGATCTGCAATCACTTGAATAGCCGCCGCCGCTCCGGCAGGCTGGCACGATTAACGACCCTCAACCGGGAGAGACACACACAATGGCACTTATCAGCATGCGCCAGATGCTGGACCACGCAGCCGAGTTCGGCTACGGCGTTCCAGCCTTCAACGTCAACAACCTTGAGCAGATGCGCGCCATCATGGAAGCCGCTGACAAGACTGACTCCCCGGTGATCGTCCAGGCTTCGGCCGGCGCTCGCAAATATGCCGGCGCGCCATTCCTGCGTCACCTGATCCTGGCCGCGATCGAAGAATTCCCGCACATCCCGGTGTGCATGCACCAGGACCACGGCACCAGCCCTGACGTCTGCCAGCGCTCGATTCAACTGGGCTTCAGCTCGGTGATGATGGACGGCTCCCTCGGCGAAGACGGCAAGACCCCGACCGACTACGAGTACAACGTCCGCGTGACCCAGCAGACCGTGGCCATGGCTCACGCCTGCGGCGTTTCGGTTGAAGGCGAGTTGGGCTGCCTGGGTTCGCTGGAAACCGGCATGGCCGGTGAAGAAGACGGCATCGGCGCTGAAGGCGTTCTGGATCACAGCCAGATGCTGACCGACCCGGAAGAAGCCGCTGACTTCGTCAAGAAGACTCAGGTCGATGCCCTGGCCATCGCCATCGGCACCAGCCACGGCGCCTACAAGTTCACCAAGCCACCTACCGGCGACGTGCTGGCGATCGACCGCATCAAGGAAATCCACAAACGCATCCCGAACACCCACCTGGTGATGCACGGTTCCTCTTCGGTTCCGCAAGAGTGGCTGGCGATCATCAACCAGTACGGCGGCGACATCAAAGAAACCTACGGCGTACCGGTTGAAGAAATCGTCGAAGGCATCAAGTACGGCGTGCGCAAGGTCAACATCGACACCGACCTGCGACTGGCATCCACCGGCGCCATGCGTCGCCTGATGGCCACCAACCCGAGCGAATTCGACCCACGCAAATTCTTCGGCGCGACCGTGACGGCGATGCGTGACGTGTGTATCGCTCGTTATGAAGCGTTCGGCACTGCCGGTAATGCTTCGAAGATCAAGCCGATCTCGCTGGAAGCGATGTTCCAGCGTTATCTGAAGGGTGAGTTGAACGCCAAGGTGAACTAAGCCTGAACGTTGAGCTGCGCTGATAAAAAACCCGCCGAGAGGCGGGTTTTTTTATGGGTGGTGATTTCTTCGTGTAGCGACACTGTTCATGAGGAGTGCCTGATAAATTGATCTAACTGAGTTTTGCTTATTTCCAATAGATCTCAATGACTGTCAGATCTGACAGTAGGCAGCCTCAAGCGATACTCACAAGATAAGGCTCCACCTCGTAATGGAGTACACAGCAATGACTATTAAGGACGTTAAACCCAAAGGCCCGGCCCCGGTTACCCTGCCAGTTGAGCCAAAAACGGAAAACTTCAAAAACTCCAAGGGGCCAGCTCCTGTCACACTCCCTAAGCAACCGGAGTAAGCCCTCTGACATTAGAATCCACAGACATGTGAATTCTTTTTACTTCGTGAAGTATTGAGGCAATAGCTGTCCATGTGAGAAACCCGCCGAGAGGCGGGTTTTTATGGTCGATGATTTTTTGCGTAATCCATCTATCCACAGGTCTGGAAAACGGTACTGCTGATTGCTCAATGGCAATAGCCACATGAGCTGCTTGCCCGGGCATAGGCAATCATCCCGACGGAAAGGGGCCTTTTCCTACGGCAATGACTTGCGGCGAGTCAGGCTCGCGGGTTCGGCAAGATGTGCTTGCGTCAGACCGCGGCTCAGGCGGTTTTCGCGAATCTGGGTGCCTAGTCGACTGGTAACCAAGATTTGATCAATGTTCTATTAACGCAACATTTGTCTTTGAATGTAACGTATACGGGATATTTTATACGTGGGTTAACTGCTGCCGGCACCGAGAGGCGGTTTTTTGTGTGGAATTTTCCAATGTAAACAAATTAACGGCTGCCGGTAAAAATGGTCGTTAAAAAGGTTTTTTAGTGTTTCTATCGATTAATCCGATATTTGTGACGTTTTTCCCTGCGCGGGATTTCGCTGAATGTATAAGTCTGTTTGATAGGAAAGTAGCTTCGTTTATTCAAAGCGTGCGTGTCTTATTTCGAAATCGTATAAAGAACTGTCATTTATTACAGGTGATTTAAAATTCATTGCAGCCTATCGTCTCAATGCAATCAGAGAGGAAGTAACGATAAATATATTTATCCCTCCCTTTACTGATTTTGTTCCTTCTATGTAATGGAGAAATTGATATGTCAAGCATTGATGTCCGTGAGAAATTTAAAAAGCATGAGCTCAGTGGCAAGGTCAGCTGTATCTTGTACGGCAAGGATGGCGAAAGTGGCGAAGACAAAGCTGAGTATAAATCTACCCATCTTTATGGAGATTACTCTGACAACATTTATGTGCATACAAGTAGCCATACTGAACATTATTCAGAAGATATTTGGTTTTTATTCTCCAAGAATCTTATTCCAGGTACATATCACTATTATCCCGACTTCCCCAATGTAATCGATTTTGTATGCGACGCGCGATATGCCCCTGCATGGAGGCCTCAATCTGGATTATTTGTACTGGAAAAAAATAGCTCTGGAGTTATTGAAGGAAAGTTTAGTTTTTATAAGGAGCCAGGCAATAAGGGGTTCGCAGTTTCGGATGGAGTTTTTGATGTAAATTTCCCTACTTCTGCTTTGTAGGAAAGGGCGGGAAAGGAGAACAAGGTGTCTAGTCCTGAAATAGGTTTAAACCGTTTCAAGACTAGACACCCCTTTGATCTCATCACGTAGTTGATCCCCTGTGGGAGCGGGCTTGCTCGCGAATGCGGACCGTCATTCAACATTAATGTTGCTGACCCACCGTATTCGCGAGCAAGCCCGCTCCCACAGGGTTTTGCGTAGGTCTTGAGGCCGCCGATATCACTTGTCGTGATCAATATCCAGCTTGGTAAATGTCACCTGCCCACCCTCACTGGTATACCCGGTGTTGTCCTGCACATACACGCCAGCCTTGAAGTACAGCGGCTTATTCCGCCAGGTTGCGCTGATCTGTGAATCCCACTGATAGCCTGCCGCGCTCACGCCGAGCGCGCCGCCGGGACTGAGGTGGATCAGGTAGTTGAATTCGTTGTCCAGTTTGATACCGGTCGCCAGGGTGATGACACGGCTTTCGTCATCGTCCGGGTGCATGCGGACCTTGATCACCAGGTTGCCGGTCTGGGTCTTCTCCTTGTACTGGTATTCGAGTTTGACCATCGGCTTCTGGCTTTCATAGGCGTGGATCTGGCCGATGACGATCTTGCCGGAGCTGGGCACCTTGTTCACTGCGAGGGTCGCGCGCAGGGTGTTGTCGGCGTCCGGGTAGTACCAGTTGCGCAGGGTGCCGTTGCTGAAGGTTTCGCGCAGTTCGGTGCGCGGGTAGATGGCATTTTCGGTTTTTGACCCGGTGACCGGGGACCAGAAAAACAGCGTGCCGCTGTCGGAATGGAAGTACTGATCCTTGAAGCCATTCACCAGTTTGGAGGTTTCGACGGTGTACGGCGGATTGCCGACGGGAACGCTGAGGTTCCAGGTTGCGAGATCGATCATGTCGGTTCTTCCACTCAATTCATCCTGAACGCGAGTGCCAGAAGCTCTAGCCCGCGCCTTTTCGGGCGGCCTTTATAAGCGTAGAGGACTTTTTTGTTAACGCCCGTTTGGCAGATGATTGGCGTCAACATCCTGTCGAAATGCCATCTGTGCCGGTTTCCGCGGGCTGCAGGGGTGACCGTTAGTCGGTAAATCGTCGCTTTGGCTAAATGATGGCGGCGTGACAGCTTCTGCTTTCACAGTTCCGGGACTAGAGTGATGACTCAGTAACTGTACGGTTTTCACAAGAAACCGACCGATATCCCGACAAGAGATGTCCCGACAAGAGAAGCAGCATGGAATGCGCGCAACCCCAGCCAGGTGAAGGCAGCTCTGTCCTTTTGATCGTTGATGATTACCCTGAAAACCTGATCAGCATGCGCGCGTTGCTGCAGCGTCAGGATTGGCACGTCATGACCGCCGCCTCCGGCTTCGAGGCGCTCAATCTGCTGCTCGAACACGACGTCGACCTGGTGCTGCTGGATGTGCAGATGCCGGGCATGGACGGCTTTGAAGTCGCGCGATTGATGCGCGGCAGCCAGCGCACACGCCTCACGCCGATCATTTTCCTCACCGCCAACGAACAGTCCCAGGACGCTGTGATCAAGGGCTACGCCAGTGGTGCGGTGGATTATCTGTTCAAGCCGTTTGATCCGCAGATCCTCAAACCGAAAGTCCAGGCGTTGCTCGAACACCAGCGCAACCGCCGCGCCTTGCAGCGCCTGAGTCATGATCTGGAGGTCGCGCGGGCCTTCAATGCCTCGGTACTGGATAACGCGGCGGAAGGCATTCTGGTACTCGGCGAGGACGGCTTGATCCGCTTCGCCAACCCGGCGATTTCGCGGCTGCTGAATGCACCGGTGAAGGAGCTGGAGGGCGAGGAATTTCTCGATTATCTGCAGAAACCGCACATCCCGCTGTGGGCCGATTCCGAGTTGTTGGCCGGCTATAAACGCGGAGAGACCCTGCGTCTGCACGATGCGTTGTTGCGCACGGCGCCGGGGCAACAGGTGCCGGTGGCGTTGTCCTGCGCGCCGCTGCCCTCCGAGCAGCGGGCGATGGTGGTGACGGTGCTGGACATGTCGGTGGTGCGTCACCTGCATCAGCAGCTGGAATTTCAAGCGGTCACCGATCCGTTGACCGGTCTGCTCAATCGCCGGGGCTTTTATCAGACGGTGGAAAACCTGCTGCTGCGCGGTGAACGCAGCGACAGCAGTTGGGTGCTGTTGTACCTCGACCTCGATGGTTTCAAGCGGGTCAACGATTCCCTCGGCCACGATGCCGGCGACCGGGTGCTGCGCTGGGTCTCCGAGCAGTTGAAAGCCTGCCTGCGACCGTTCGATATTCTCGCGCGTATGGGCGGTGACGAGTTCACCGCATTGCTCGATCTGGAATTCCCCGAGCAAGCGGCGAAGATTGCCGAGAAACTCATCGAACGGGTGTCGATCTGTCAGCAGATCGAAGGGCTGGACATCGCCCTCGGCGCGAGTATCGGCATTGCCACCTACCCGGACTGCGGTTCTAACCTCGACGGCTTGCTGCGCGCCTCGGACATCGCCATGTATGAGGCGAAGCGCGCCGGGCGTCAGCAGTATCGTTTTTATGATCACGAAATGAACGGTCGCGCCCGCTCGCGGCTGATGCTCGAGGAAAGCGTGCGCAACGCCATCGAGAACCGCGATTTCAATCTGGTGTATCAGCCACAGGTCGCGATCGACAGCGGGCAGATCCGCGGTTTCGAGGCGTTGCTGCGCTGGCAGCATCCGAGCGTCGGCGATGTGCCGCCGGGGTTGTTCCTGCCGTTGCTGGAAGAGGCGCGACTGATCAGTCGGCTCGGCAGCTGGATTTATCATCGCGGCGCCGGCCAGCGCAAAGCCTGGGAAACCCTGTTCGCCGAGGATCTGGTGCTTGGCGTGAGTTTGAGCAACACCCAGTTCGGGCTGCCGAACCTGGTCACCGAGTTACGCCAGGTGCTGGAGCGGCACTCGTTGCAGCCGCGGCAACTGGAGGTGGAAATCACCGAAGACGCGCTGATGCACAACCCCGACGAGACCCGCAAACAGCTGCGCCTGCTGCGTAATCTCGGGGTGCGCGTGGCGCTGGATGATTTTGGTTCGGGACCGTGTTCGCTGGCGCATCTGCGTGATCTGGAACTGGACACGCTCAAGCTCGATCGACACCTGATCGCGCGGCTGCCGGATTCGACGCGCGACGCGGCGCTGGTCAGCAACGTGATCAATCTGTGCAAGCAGTACGGTTTGCTGGTGATCGCCGAAGGCGTGGAAACCATCGAACAGTACCAATGGCTGCAAGCGCATGGCTGCGAATATGTGCAGGGTTTCCTGGTGGCGCGCCCGCTGACCTCCGAAGACGCCGCCAGCTTCGCCGAGCCCTTCGACTGGGGCGCGCTGCCGGTTTGAATTCGCTACACTGGCGCTCTTTTCGAACCGTGTTGCCGTGTCCATGACTGCGTTGAAATACCTCCAGGCCTATCCCGCGCAATTGCAGGATCAGGTGCGCCAACTGATCGCCGAACAGCGTCTGGGTGACTACCTGAGCCAACGCTATCCGGGGCGTCACGACGTGCAGAGCGACAAGGCGCTGTACAGCTACGCGCTGGACCTGAAGCAGGAATACCTGCGCAACGCGCCGGCCATCGACAAGGTGCTGTTCGACAACCGCCTCGACCTGACGCACCGCGCGCTGGGCCTGCACACCACGGTTTCAAGAGTGCAGGGCGGCAAGCTCAAGGCCAAGAAAGAGATTCGCATCGCCTCGTTGTTCAAGGAGGCGGCACCCGAGTTCCTGAAGATGATCGTCGTGCATGAACTGGCGCACTTCAAGGAATCGGACCACAACAAGGCCTTCTATAAATTGTGCGAGCACATGCTGCCGGGGTATCACCAGGTCGAGTTCGATCTGCGGGTGTACCTGACGTGGCGGGATCTGCAATAGCCGTTAACAAGGAGCGTGTGGATGGACGTCAGCAAGACCAAAAGCAGTTTTTACCGGCGCCTGTATGTGGCCTACCTGATCGACAGCGGCCTAGCCCCAAGCGTCCCGGCGCTGACCGAAGTGACCGGCATGCCCCGGCGCACGGCGCAGGACACGATCGCCGCGCTGGCGGATCTGGATATCGTCTGTGAATTCGAGCAGGAAGAGGGCGCGCGCAACCATGCCGGGCGCTATCGGATTCGCGAGTGGGGGGCGATTGATCGCGGGTGGATCGAGCGTAATCTGCGGCAGATCAAGGCTGTGCTGGAGTATCCCTGAGTTTCGCAGTGCCTGAGCTGACGCCTTCGCGAGCAGGCCCGCTCCCACCGTAGACCGAGTTCCTTCAGATGGAATGCGATCAAAATGTGGGAGCGGGCTTGCTCGCGAAGGGGCCCTCAAGGACGACGCATGCCTATGTGCGGAATGTCATCCTCCAGATACTCCTCACCCGCCACGACAAACCCGTACCTGCCGTAATACCCCTGCAAATGCGCCTGCGCCGACAGATAGATCGGCACCTGCGGCCAATGCTTCTCGGCCTGTTTCAGTGCGTGTTCCATCATCACATGCCCCAGCCCTTTGCCACGGCCCTGCGGCGCAATGATCACGCGGCCGATCACCACGTCACCGCCCTGGGATTCGGGATCCAGCAGGCGTAGATAGGCCATCAACTGATCATCTTCCCAACCCATGAGGTGATGGGTGTCGCCGTCCAGATCCTGGCCGTCGAGGTCCGGGTAGGCGCATTTCTGTTCGACCACGAACACCTCCGAGCGCAGCTTCAACAGCGCGTACAGCTGCTCTTTGCCCAGATCGCTGTGATGCTTGCAGATCCACTCGATTGTCATCTTCCACCTCCTTGAACTCCGTCGCCCGATACTAAGCGCACAGGCCCTGGATGTCTGTATGGCGGAAGAGTCTGTGACAAAGGTCAAAATGCCATCATTCCTTTCTCGCGGCGGCTGCTGCTTTGTGTAATCTGCTGGAAAGCGCTGTGCACTGGCTTCAATGAGCTAATGTTAGGGCCTGGGTTTCGCCGGTAAGGGGCCTTGGGGTTTTGACTGAAAACACGCCGGGCAACTCGCCCGCTAAGGATTTTCAAGCATGCCGCGACTGCATCGAGCCTTTGCGTTGGTCGGATTGCTCTTGCTGGCCCAAACCGCCGCAGCGGACAAGTTGCGGCTGGTGTTCGATATCTGGCCACCGTTTACCGACGACACGCTGGTCAACGGCGGCCTGGCCACCGACATCGTCAGCACCGCGCTGGCGCGGGCCGGTTATGCCAGCGACTACGAGCAGGTGCCGTGGGCGCGGGCGCTGCTGGGGGTTGGCGAGGGGCGCTACGACGTTCTGGTCAACGCCTGGTACAACGACGAACGCACCAAACTCGGCCAGTTCTCTGGCGAATACCTGCTCAATCGCATCCGCTTTCTCAAGCGCAAAGATACGCCGCTGGACTACAGCAACCTGGAGCAACTGCACACCTATCCGGTGGCGGTGGTGCGCGGCTATGCCTACTCGCAGGCGTTCGATGCGGATACCGCGCTCGAGAAAGTCCCTGTGCATAACTTCGCCATGGCCGTGCGCATGCTCGCGGCGGATCGAGTCAAACTGACCCTGGAAGATGAATACGTCGCGCGTTATTACCTGGCCCGCGAATCACCGAAAGTGCGCAACGCGGTGGAGTTTTTGCCCAAGCCGTTGAGCGAGAACAGCCTGCACATTCTGGTGAGCCTGAAGAACCCTGAGCATGAACAGATTGTGGCCGGGTTTGATAAGGCGATTGCGGCAATGAAGGCGGATGGGAGTTATGACCGGTTGTTGCGTCAGCATGGGATGTAGGGGCTGATCCGGAAATGGCTGTGTGGCTGATGGTCCTTTCGCGAGCAAGCCCGCTCCCACATTTGGAATGCGTTCTCCTGTGGGAGCGGGCTTGCTCGCGAAGAGGCCCTGACAAACACCGCAAAACTCAGGCTTCGCTGGTGTCCTTGATCAGGTGCGCCGCCAACGTCCGCAACGGCCCCAACTGCCGGCAGATCAACGCCAGTTGGGTCTGCACCAGCCGTTGCCCTTCATCGATCTCGTCGGGCATCTGCTCCAGCTCGTTGGCCAGCGCTTCCTCTTCGTCACTCTGAATCGCCACCGGCTGCTTGTTCGCCAGCCCCTGGGCGATGTCGTCGATGCTCGCGGCCAGTTTCACTCCGGCACCGTCGATCAACTGTTCGCGCACGTCCGCCGGTAGCTGCGTTTCGCGATGCGCGCCCAGTCCGGACAAGTAACTGAGCAGAGTGTGTGACAGCACCAGGAAACGGAAGCCGACATCCGCCTCCTTCCGGAAATGCCCCGGCTCCATCAGCATGTTGGCCAAGGTGGTCGACAACGCCGCATCGGCGTTGTGCGCGTTGCGTCGGGCCAGGCGATAGGCGAGGTCGTCGCTCTTGCCGGCGGCGTATTGCTGCATGATCTGGCGCAGATAGATGCTGTTGCAGGTCAGGGTGTTGGCCAGCACTTTATTCAGGCGTCGACCCTGCCAGTCCGGCAGGAACAGGAACACCGTCAGGCCGGCGATCAGGCTGCCGAGCAGGGTATCGAACAGGCGCGGCAGGAACAGCCCGTAGCCATCGCCGATCTGGTTGAAGCAGAACAGCACCATGATCGTGATCGCGGCGGTCGCCACCGTGTAGCGCGTGGTGCGGTTGGTAAAGAACACCACCCCGGCGGCGATCGCGAAACACGACTGCACCAGCGGGCTGGGGAACAGATCGAACAGTGCCCACGCCACGGTCAGGCCGATGGCGGTGCCGAGAATCCGCTGCCCGAGTTTGCGCCGGGTCGCGCCGTAGTTCGGCTGGCAGACGAACAGGGTGGTCAGGATGATCCAGTAGCCCTGCGACGGGTGAATCAAGTGCACCATGCCGTAGCCGATACTCAGCGCCAGCGGCAGGCGCAGGGCATGGCGGAACAGCAGGGAAGTCGGTGTCAGTTGCGTACGCAGGCGAATCCACACGTCCTTGAGGTTGCGCGGCGAGCGGTCGAGCAGGCTGCTGTCGGTGGCGTCCGCCAAGGCATCCGGGTTGCTCGCGTCGCTGAGCAAACGGTCGAGGGTGCCGAGGTTGGCTGCCAGTGCGCGCAGCGAACGCAGGAGGCCGCGCCACGCCGGATTGCTCTGGATGCGCAGGTGTTCAAGGGAGGCATCGAGGTCAGTCAGCGCTTCGGCAAAACTGGCGTCGTAGACGAACGGCTGGCGCATCTGGATCGATTCGGCCAACGCGCGGCAGGCCTTGCCCTGCTGGCGCAACAAACGCTGGCAGCGGAACAGCACGTCGCTGTGAAAGAACGCATCGGCCAGCGCGTTGTACGGATAGTGCGAAGAGCTGGCGCGTTCGTGGATGTCCTGGGCGAGGAAGTACAGCTTCAGATAACGGCTGACTTTCGAGCCCGGACGGCCATTGCCGACCCGGTGCAGGATGATTTCCTTGGCACTGTTCAGCGCTGCCACCACTCGACCGTTCTGCTGCGCCAGTTCCAGCCGCCGCCCCTCGACGTCCAGTTGGCGGATCGGCTCGAACAGCGAGGCTTTCAGCTTCAGGTAGAAACCGAGTTCACGGAACAGCCGCGCCAGACTCTGCTGCACCGGCTGGTTGGAAAACATCGCCTGCCACAGCACCGAGAGCAGGCCGTACCACGCGGCACCCGCCACTAGCAGCATCGGTTCGTGCCAGAAATCGGTGACCGCGCCGCCGCGCTGATCCACGCCGATCATGGTGTAGACCGACAGAATCAACGTCGCCGAGGCAATCGCCCCGTAACGCTCGCCGAGCGCGCCGAGCATGGTCAGGCCGAAGCTGGCCAGTGCCAGAGCAATGGCAAATACGATGGGGTAGGGGAAGAGCAGTTCCACCGACAGCGCGGCGATACTGAAACACACCAGTGTGACCGCCAGTGCGTTGAGGCGGCCCTGCCAACTGTCGTCGGTCTCGGCCAGGGCGCTGGCGATAATCCCCAGGAACAACGGGATCAGCAGGCCCATTTCATCCTGATACCAACACAGCGCCATGCTGCCGGTCAGGGCGATGAACACCCGCACGCTGTAGCTGAATTTATCCAGCGCCCACAGGCGCCGCAAAGACTGACGAAACGAGGTCGAGGACATGAAGTGCGAAGGCCTTCCGAGGCGATGCCGCTAAATTGAGCCAGTAATGACGCCGACGCAATGGCGCCGATCACATCTGACAGCAAAAAGTGTTCCTTACTGCATCACACATAACAACTGTGGGAGGGGGCTTGCTCCCGAAAGCGGTGTGTCATTCAACATGTATGTCGACTGATCCAGCGCAT
Source organism: Pseudomonas sp. 14P5.3.2 (assembly GCF_057799175.1). Taxonomy (NCBI): domain Bacteria; kingdom Pseudomonadati; phylum Pseudomonadota; class Gammaproteobacteria; order Pseudomonadales; family Pseudomonadaceae; genus Pseudomonas; species Pseudomonas sp. 14P5.3.2. The sequence continues at coordinate 29,108 of NZ_JBYOKU010000008.1, forward strand.
TCGCGAGCAAGCCCGCTCCCACAGTTTTTGATTTGTGTTGGATCAGACGTACTGCGCAGCCGCGTAACCCGAGGCCCAGGCCCACTGGAAGTTGAAACCGCCCAGATGCCCGGTGACGTCGAGCACTTCGCCGACAAAATACAGGCCCGGGCTTTTCAGCGATTCCATGGTCTTGGACGACACCTCGCGGGTGTCGACGCCACCCAGCGTGACTTCGGCGGTGCGGTAGCCTTCGGTGCCGGCCGGGACGACTTTCCAACTGCCGAGCTTGTCGGCGATCTGCGCCAGTTCGGCGTGGGTGTACTGCTTCATCGGTTTGGAAACGAACCAGTTGTCCGCCAGCAGATTGGCCATCTTCTTGGTGAAGATCTCACCAAGCAAAGTTTTCAGCTCGCTGTTCGGGCGCTCGGCCACTTGCTGCTGCAGCCATGCGGCGGTGTCGTGATCCGGCAGCAGATTGATCTCCACGGTGTCGCCCGGCTCCCAGAACGACGAGATCTGCAGAATCGCCGGGCCGCTGAGGCCACGGTGAGTGAACAGAATGTTCTCGCGAAAGCTCTGCTCGTTGCAGCTGACCAGACAATCCACCGAGGTCCCGGACAGTTCGGTGCACAGTTCCTTGAGCTGATCGGTGATGGTGAACGGCACCAGTCCGGCGCGGGTCGGCAGCAGTTCATGGCCGAACTGTTTGGCCACCTGATAACCGAAGCCTGTAGCGCCCAGCGTCGGGATCGACAGCCCGCCGGTGGCAATCACCAGCGACTGGCACTGAACCTGGCCGAGGGTGGTGTCGAGCAGGTAACCGTTCTCGACTTTCTCGATGGTCTGGATCGAGGTGTCCAGGTGCAGCTCGACGCCGACCTGATCGCACTCGTCGAGCAGCATGCCGAGGATGTCGCTGGATTTGTTATCGCAGAACAACTGACCGAGTTTCTTCTCGTGGTACGGCACGCCGTGCTTGGCGACCATGCCGATGAAATCCCACTGGGTGTAGCGCGCCAGTGCCGATTTGCAGAAATGCGGATTGTGCGAGAGGAAATTGCTCGGCTCGGTGTACATGTTGGTGAAATTGCAGCGGCCACCACCGGACATCAGGATTTTCTTGCCGGCCTTGTTCGCGTGGTCGAGCAGCAACACCTGACGCCCACGCCCGGCGGCGGTCAGTGCACACATCAACCCTGCGGCGCCAGCGCCAATGATCACGACTTCGGTAGAGCGCAAAACGGTGTCCTCTTGGTGGGTCGCTACAAAACAAACTGTGGGAGCGGGCTTGCTCGCGAAAGCGGTGTGTCATTCAACATGATGTCGACTGACAGATTGCATTCGCGAGCAAGCCCGCTCCCACAGGAGATCTTCTTTGGGGCGAAGATCGTTTACAAAACCCGCACGCGCAGCGAGCGGCCCTTGATCTTGCCGTTGTTCAAGCGCTGCAGCGCCTGCATGACCACGGTGCGTTCAACGGCCACGTACGACTGGAAGTCGAAGATCGCGATCTTGCCCACCTGCGCGCCCGGGATGCCGGCGTCGCCGGTCAGTGCGCCGAGGATGTCGCCCGGACGCACTTTGTCTTTACGCCCGCCGGCGATGCACAGCGTGCTCATCGGTGGCTGCAGCGGGGCGCCGCCCTGGGACTTGAGGTTGTCGACCTGATCCCAGTTCAGCGGAGCTTTCTGCAGCTGTTCGATGGCTTGCGCGCGATGCGCTTCGGACGGCGCAACGAGGCTGACCGCAATGCCTTTCTCGCCGGCACGACCGGTACGGCCAACGCGGTGAATGTGGATTTCCGAGTCACGGGCCAACTCGACGTTGATCACCATGTCCAGCGCATCGATGTCCAGACCACGGGCGGCCACGTCGGTGGCGACCAGGACCGACGTACTGCGGTTGGCGAACATCGCCAGCACCTGGTCGCGGTCACGCTGTTCCAGATCGCCATGCAGGCCGACGGCGGAGATGCCTTTGGAGGTCAGGTGATCGACGGTTTCCTGCACCTGCTGCTTGGTGAAGCAGAACGCCACGCAGGAGTCCGGGCGGAAGTGGTGCAGGACTTTGGTCACTGCGCTCATGCGCTCTTCCGGAGAAATTTCGTAGAAGCGCTGTTCGATCTGCGTGTCGTCATGGAACGCTTCGGCTTTCACCGTTTGCGGATCACGCATGAATTTCGACGCCAGTTGCTTGATGCCCACCGGATAAGTGGCGGAGAACAGCAGGGTCTGACGGCGTGCCGGAGTCTTTTCGATGATGTCTTCGATGGCGTCGTAGAAGCCCATGTCGAGCATGCGGTCGGCTTCGTCGAGGATCAGCGTGTTCAGACCGTCGAGCACCAGCGAACCCTTGCGCAGGTGCTGCTGGATACGCCCCGGGGTGCCGACGATGATGTGCGCGCCGTGCTCCAGCGAAGCGATCTGCGGGCCGAACGACACGCCGCCGCACAGGGTCAGGACCTTGATGTTGTCTTCGGCACGGGCCAGACGCCGGACTTCCTTGGCGACCTGGTCGGCCAGCTCACGGGTCGGGCAGATCACCAGCGCCTGGCAACCGAAGTAACGCGGGTTGATCGGGTTCAGCAGGCCGATGCCGAACGCGGCGGTCTTGCCGCTGCCGGTCTTGGCCTGGGCGATCAGGTCCATCCCCTTGAGGATCACCGGCAAGCTCTGCGCCTGGATCGGCGTCATCTGGGCATAACCGAGGGATTCGAGGTTAGCCAGCATGGCGGCGGACAGCGGCAGAGTATTAAAAGCGGTGGCGATGGTGGTCACGGGACTGGCCTGCAAAACAAAATGTCGCGCAGTGTAGCAGCCCCGTGCCACTTTCCTCGAAAGTTCTGGACGAACAGTGCCTGAATCTCATGGAAAGAGATCAACTGTGGCGAGGGAGCTTGCTCCCGCTGGGGCGCGAAGCGCCCCGCTCTTCAACTCAAAAAGCGGGGGCCTGCTGCGCAGTCCAGCGGGAGCAAGCTCCCTCGCCACAAAGGCCTTCACTGTTTGGTCAGTGTTCGATGTGTTCATCCGGATGTTCATCCGGGCGTTTGACCCGGCGGCCGTCCTCTTTCGACAGTTGCGAGAAGATCGTCGCCGCCAGCATCGCCATCACTCCGACCGTGACAAACGTCAGCTGGAACGCACCCAGCACGGTTTCGACGCCGTCGTTGCCGATCTCCGCCGTGAAGCCGCCAAGCAGCGCACCGGCGCAGGCCACCCCCAGACTCAGCGACAATTGCGCCACCACCGACAGCAAGCTGTTGCCGCTGCTGGCGCTGGCGTCGTCGAGGTCGATCAGGGTCACGGTGTTCATCGCGGTGAACTGCAGCGAGTTGATCGCGCCGAGAATCGCCAGCAGGCACAGCAACAGCCAATAAGGCGTCTGCTCACTGACCAGGCCCATGCTCGCCAGCATGATCCCCAGCGCCAGGGTGTTGCCGGTGAGCACGATGCGATAGCCAAGACGTTCGATCAGCGGTCGCGCCACCCACTTGGCGATCATTGCCGCCGCCGCCAGTGGCAGCATGCTCATCCCGGCTTGCGCCGGTGAATAACCCAGCGCCACTTGCAGCAGCAACGGCACCAGAAACGGCAGGGCACCGCTGCCCAGACGGGCGAACAGGTTGCCGATGATCCCGACCGCAAAGGTCCGGGTCTTGAACAGCGATGGCGAGAACAGTGGATTTTCGACACGCCCGGCACGCAACCAGTAAGCCGCCAGACAGGCCAGCCCGCCGAACAGCAGCAACATCACCCGCAGGTGCGGCAAGTGCAGTTCGCCCAGGCCTTCCATGGCGATGGTGATCAGAATCATCGCCGCGCCGAACAGCAGGAAACCGAGGCTATCGAAACGCGTGCGCTCGGTGCCGCGCAGGTCGGGAATGAATTTCCACACCGCGTAGCAACCGATGAGGCCGACCGGCAGGTTGATCAGAAAGATCCAGTGCCACGTCAGGTATTGCACCATCCAGCCGCCCATGGTCGGGCCAATCAGCGGGCCGAGCAGACCGGGAATGGTGATGAACCCCATGATCCGCACCAGTTCCGAACGCGGGTAGGCGCGCAGCACCACCAGCCGCCCGACGGGCAACATCAGCGCACCACCGAGGCCCTGAATGACCCGCGCGCCGACCAGCATGGTCAGGCTGCTGGATAACGCGCAGAGCAGTGAGCCGAAACTGAACAGCAGGATCGCGCCGAAGAAGATTTTCTTGGTGCCAAAGCGGTCGGCGATCCAGCCCGAGGCCGGAATCAGCAAGGCGACGGTGAGCATGTAGGCGATGACCACGCCCTGCATGCGCAACGGGTCTTCGGCCAGATCCTTGGCCATGGCCGGCAGGGCGGTGTTGAGGATGGTCCCGTCGAGGGACTGCATGAAGAACGCAATGGCGACGACCCACGGCAACCAGCGGGCGGTAATGGCGTCGAGAGGCGGGCGTGTGGGCATGGAACCTCTTGTGGGTTATTGATCCGAATGCTTGTCCTGGCTTGAAGCTTTTGTGGCGAGGGAGCTTGCTCCCGCTCGGCTGCGCAGCAGCCGTAAATTCAGCCAACCCGGTATTACAGGAACACCGAGTTGACAGGTTTTGGGGGCGCTTCGCACCCCAGCGGGAGCAAGCTCCCTCGCCACAGTGTTATAGCGTTAGCGTGAGTCGGCTCACCAGCGCCCCCGGCAGCAGTGCCGACGAGGTATTGCGCTGGCTGTACGTGCTCGCCGACAGCAGCAACTCGCGCTCGGCGGTCAACGCTTCCAGCTGCGAACCCAGCAGGTTGTAGGCGCTGTCGTCGAAACGCATGGTGCTGACCGGCGCCTGAATCTCGCCGTTTTCGACCCAGAAAGTTGCGAAGCGGGTCATGCCGGTCAGGCGCGCCGCCGGTTGATCCGAGAAGTTCAGGTACCACAGGTTGCTGATGTACAACCCGGTGCCCAACTGCTTGAGAATCTCTGCCTGTGACAGATCACCGGCCGCCATGTTCAGTGCGCTCGGCGATTCGCCGCCGCTGGCACCGTTGGCGGTCAGGCCGTATTCGGCGGCACTGCGTGAACCGACCAGTTGATCACCGGCCTTGCCTTCGACGATCAGCCGCAGATCGCTGCGCGGATAACCCTCGGCGGAAAACGCCGGACTCAACGATTCGCTGACTTTCTCATCCAGCGATACCAGTGGACTGAACGTCTGATCGCCGACATACAGCTTCTGCAGCGGGCTGCTCTTGCTGGCAATCGACTGCGCCGAGAAACCGCCCCAACTGAGCATGCCCATGATTTCTTCCAGCGCGGCCGGCGCCAGATAAGCCCGGTATTGCCCCGGTGCCAGAGTACGTAGCGGGCGACCGAGGAACGCCAGTTGCTCGCGGGCCTGCTGGAAGCGTCGGGCGAAGCCTTCGCTGCTCCAGTCGTGCCCGGCGTAGCTGGCCTTTACCGCTTCGCCATTTTCGTGGAACAGGCTGAAGTCGAAGTTGAAGCTGTTGGCCTGATGCCAGCCGAACGCTCCCGAGGAACTGGCGAAACCACGACTGATCGGGCCGGCAGCATAGAAACCGACCAGATCCAGACCTTCAGCAGCGGTGCAGATTTCCTCGACCACCTGCTCGGTGTCCGGCAACGGGTGTTCCTGCACGTTGTTGCTCTGCCAGCCGTTGTGATTGAGCAGCAGGTACGGATCCTGCGGCAGCAGCGGCAGGGTTTCGCGCAGTTGCTGCAGGCCTTCGGCGAGGCGTTGCAGATCGGCTTCCTGATCACCGGACAGGGTGATGTGCAGGTCAGCGTGGCGGCCGTCGTTGATCAGCTTCAGCCCGACGTCGGCTTGCTGCACCTGGCCGGCCTGACGCACCTTGGCGTGGTTGAAACGGACGAACGCCGACGATTCGGCGGCATAGCTGAGCGTGAACTGTTCCGGCTCGCGCACACTGTCGCGTAGCCAATTGACGATGACCTTGAAGGCGTCGGACTGACTCTTCGAAATGCTCATCAGGCGTCTCCCCCAAACACATCAACGTTGCTGAATACGCAGGCCGGCGAAGCGTGGCCGACGCGGATCACCTGGTTCGGCTCGCCCTTGCCGCAGTTTGGCGTGCCCAGCACCTTACGGGTGCCGGCGTCGCCGACCGCGCGCAGACTCTTCCAGAAGTGCGCGGATATGCCCCGGTAGTTCGGATTTTTCACCACACCTTTAAGTTCACCGTTCTCGATCAACTGACCCCACTCGCAACCGAACTGGAATTTGTTGCGCGCGTCGTCAATCGACCACGAACGGTTGGTGCTCATCAGAATGCCATGCTCGATGCCGCTGATCAGTTGCGTCAGCGACTGATCGCCCGGCTCGATGTTGAGGTTGGCCATGCGGTCGATCGGCGGCCGGTTCCAGCCGCAGGCGCGGCTGTTGGCAACGCCGTCGAGACCGGCGCGGAACTGCGACAGCGCGCCGCCCAGTGGCCGCAGCAGCAAGCCTTCGCGAATCAGGAATTGTTTGCTGGCCTTGGTGCCGTCGTCATCGTGGCCGTAGCTGGCGAGTTCTTCGGGAATGTCTGGATCGAAGGTCACGTTGAGCAGCTTCGAGCCATATTGCAGGCTGCCGAAGTCACTGGTTTTGACGAAGCTGGTGCCGGCGTAGTTGCGCTCGTCACCGAGGATGCGGTCCAGCTCCAGCGGGTGACCGATGGACTCGTGGATCTGCAGCATCATCTGGTCCGGCATCAGCAACAGATCGCGCGGGCCTTGCGGGGTGTTCGGCGCGAGCAGCAGTTGCAGGGCCTGATCGGCCACTTTCGGGCCGGCGCCGACCAGGCCGCAACGGCTGATCACGTCCGCGCCGCCCTGCTGGCCGAAGTTCTCGCGGCCGAGGGAGCGGGTCTGGCTGTCGTTGCCGTCGTAGGCGGTGACATCCAGGCTCGGATAGACGAAGCGCTGGGCCTGGCGCAATTCGGCACCGGCGCTGCTCAGGTAGATCTGTTCGACATGGGTGATGCCGATGCTCGCTTCCCAGTTCACCAGGCGCTCATCCTTTGGCACCGAGGCGGATTCCGCGCCGAGCAGCTCGAAGCATTCGCTCAGGGACGGGAAGGGTTGCTCGAGATTGGGCGAAAAGTAATCGGCGCGGTCACTCGACACTGGCTGGTCGCGCAGGTCGAGCAGGGCGTGGGGCTTCAGTCGCCGGGCCTGCTGTTCGGCGCGCTCAAGGGCGGCTTGCAGGCCTTGCTGCGACAGGTCGTTGGTCGCCGCATAGGCTTCAACGCCGTTGACGCGCACAGTGAGCATCGCCCCTTCGTCGCGGCCCAGGCTTGGTGGCTCGGCGACGTTCTTGCGCACCGACAGGTATTGGCCGGACTCGCGTACATACCGCAGGGAAAAAAACTCGGCGCCCGTGCGCAAGGCAGCGAAGCGCTGCTTGAGCTGGGGGTGGAAATCGAACATTCGGGAACCTCCTTGTTATGGAGTTGCGGGGTGAAGCGATTCGGCGGGGAGGGGTGAAACGGTTGCGCGAGGTCTAGAGTAGGCCTGCGTGGGGGTAGGATCAAGTGAAGAGGGGGTGTAGGAGGATTTACTGTGCAGCAGGGGAATTTGTGTTGAATGTGAGGGCCCCTTCGCGAGCAAGCTCGCTCCCACATTTGAAATGCATTCCAATGTGGGAGCGAGCTTGTCTCCGGGCGGCGTTCCGACGAAGGTAGCGCCTCGGTATTACGTCTTACTGAGCAACAGGCGTGATATCACGCATCGGCTTGCCTTTCACCGGCGCATTGCCAGCGACGTAGTACGCTGCGGTGCTACGCGGCAGTGGCTTGCGGCCACGGATCTTGTCGGCGATTTTCTCCGCCATCATGATCGTCGGCGCGTTCAGGTTGCCGGTGGTGATGATCGGCATGATCGAAGCATCGACCACACGCAGGCTCTGCATGCCGTGCACGCGACCTTCGCCATCCACTACGGCCATTTCGTCGGTGCCCATCTTGCAAGAGCAGGACGGGTGGAACGCGGTTTCGGCGTGCTCGCGGATGAACTTGTCCAACTGCTCATCGGTTTGCACTTCGATGCCCGGGCTGATTTCGCGGCCACGGAAGGCGTCCAGTGCCGGCTGTTGCATGATTTCGCGGGTCAGGCGGATGCCGTCACGGAATTCCTGCCAGTCCTGCTCGGTGGCCATGTAGTTGAACAGGATGCTCGGGTGCTGGCGCGGATCCTTGGATTTGACCTGGATGCGGCCACGGCTCGGCGAACGCATGGAACCCATGTGCGCCTGGAAACCGTGCTCTTTCACACCGTTGCTGCCGTTGTAGTTAATCGCCACCGGCAGGAAGTGGTACTGGATGTTCGGCCATTCGAACTCTTCGCGAGTACGGATGAAACCGCCGGCTTCGAACTGGTTGCTGGCGCCGATGCCGGTGCCGTTGAACAGCCACTCGGCACCGATGGCCGGCTGGTTGTACCAGAGCAGCGACGGGTACAGCGAGACCGGTTGGGTGCAAGCGTATTGCAGGTACAGCTCAAGGTGGTCCTGCAGGTTTTCACCGACGCCTGGCAGGTCATGGACGACTGGGATGTCGAGGCTTTCCAGCAGTTTTGCCGGGCCGACACCGGAGCGCTGCAGAATCTGTGGCGAAGCGATGGCGCCGGAGCACAGCAGGACTTCTTTGCGCGCTTTGGCTTCAACGCGCTCTTCCGCCGAACCGACCAGGTAACGCACGCCGACCGCACGCTTGCCTTCGAACAGAATCTTGTCGGTCAGGGCGTGGGTGACGATGGTCAGGGTCGAACGCTTTTTGGCGACGTCGAGGTAGCCACGGGCGGTGGATGCACGACGGCCGTTCGGCGTCACGGTGCGGTCCATCGGGCCGAAGCCTTCCTGCTGGTAACCGTTCAAGTCTTCGGTGCGCGGGTAACCGGCCTGCACGCCGGCTTCAACCATGGCGTGGAACAGCGGGTTGTTGCCCGCCTTCGGCGTGGTCACGCTGACCGGACCGTCGCCACCGTGGTAGTCGTTCGGGCCGATGTCGCGGGTTTCCGCTTTACGGAAGTACGGCAGGCAGTCGAGGTAGGTCCAGTCTTCCAGACCTGGCAGTTTCGCCCAGTTGTCATAGTCCATCGCGTTGCCACGGATGTAGCACATGCCGTTGATCAGCGAGGAACCGCCGAGGCCTTTGCCGCGACCGCATTCCATCCGGCGACCGTCCATGTGTGGCTCTGGATCGGTTTCGTACGCCCAGTTGTAGCGACGACCCTGCAGCGGGAACGCCAGCGCGGCCGGCATTTGCGTGCGGAAGTCGAAACGGTAGTCCGGGCCGCCGGCTTCGAGCAGCAGAACGGTGACGCCTTCGTCTTCAGTCAGACGGGTCGCCAGGGTGTTACCGGCCGAGCCGGCACCGATGATGATGTAATCGAATTCTTGGGACATTGAATGCACCCTCTTTAGATGTGGTCAGGTAGGACCTCGGCGAGTGCTGCGCACTCGAATCGCTGGCAAGCCAGCTCCCACAAGGATTGGGAGCTGCCACAGATTTGATGGACGACTCCAGACCTGTGGGAGCGGGCTTGCCCGCGAAGAGGCCCTCGCAGGCAATACAAGACTCGGGGCTTAGAACACCGAAACGTAATCGCCCAGCTCGACCTGTACCGATTTGATGCGTGTGTAGTTGGTCAGCGAGCTGATGCCGTTTTCACGACCCACGCCCGACTGCTTGTAACCGCCCACCGGCATTTTTGCGTCGGACTCGCCCCAGGCGTTGATCCAGCAGATACCGGCTTCCAGTTGATGAATCACGCGGTGTGCGCGGTTCAGGTCTTTGGTGACGATACCGGCGGCCAGGCCGAAGTCGGTGTCGTTGGCGCGGCGGATCACTTCTTCTTCGGTCTCGTAGGAGAGGATCGCCATCACCGGGCCAAAGATTTCTTCACGGACGATGGTCATCTCGTCGGTGCAGTCGGTGAACACGGTCGGTGCAACGAAGGCGCCTTTGGCGAATTCGCCGTCGGTCAGACGCTCGCCGCCGCACAGGACGCGGGCACCTTCTTCTTTACCCTTGGCGATGTAACCCAGCACGCTTTCCATGTGGGCGAAGCTGACCAGTGGGCCGAAGTTGGTGTTTTCGTCTTCCGGGTTGCCGATGCGGATGCGCGCTACGCGCTCGACGATCTTGGCTTCGAAAGCGGCTTTCAGGTGGCTCGGTACGAACACGCGAGTACCGTTGGTGCAAACCTGACCGGAGCTGTAGAAGTTGGCCATCATCGCGGTGTCGGCGGCGCGATCGAGGTCGGCGTCGTCGCAGATGATCAGCGGCGACTTGCCGCCCAGTTCCATGGTCACGTCTTTCAGCGACGAGGCCGAAGCGCTGGCCATGACTTTCTTGCCGGTGTCGGTGCCGCCGGTGAAGGAGACTTTTTCGATACGCGGGTGCTCGGTCAGCCAGGTGCCGACTTCACGGCCGCTGCCGGTCAGGACGTTGAACACGCCGTTTGGCAGGCCGGCTTCGGTGTAGATCTCGGCCAGTTTCAGGGTGGTCAGCGAGGTGACTTCGCTTGGCTTGAAGATCATCGCGTTACCGGCCGCCAGGGCCGGTGCAGATTTCCACAGCGCGATCTGGATCGGGTAGTTCCACGCGCCGATACCGGCGACCACGCCCAGCGGTTCGCGACGGGTGTAGACAAAGGAAGTGTCGCGCAGCGGGATCTGCTCGCCTTCGATCGCTGGTACCAGGCCTGCGTAGTATTCCAGCACGTCGGCGCCGGTGACGATGTCGACGTATTTGGTTTCGGAGTAAGCCTTGCCGGTGTCCAGGGTTTCCAGAGCAGCCAGTTCATCGTTGCGCTCGCGCAGGATGTCGACGGCGCGACGCAGGATGCGCGAACGCTCCATGGCGGTCATTGCGGCCCAGATTTTCTGGCCCTTTTCAGCGCTGACCACAGCGCGCTCGACGTCTTCCTTGGTCGCACGTTGCACTTGGGCGAGGACTTCACCGTTCGCCGGGTTGATGGCTTCGAAGGTGGCATCGCTGCCAGCGTCGGAGTACGCGCCATCGATGTAGAGTTTTTGCAGTTCGAAACGGGCCATAGTGTCCTCGCAAGTGCATTAGTGGTTGGCGTCGACCACCGCGCTGAAACTGCGGTGGCGGTTCAGGTGCCGAGCGTTTTCTGTGTGCTCTGGCTCACCTGCTTGGCCAATTGGAAATCCATGTATTCGTAAGCGATCTGTTGCGCCTGCGCCGTGTCGAAAGCGTCTCCCGACAGCGCGCCGCGCAACCACAAGCCGTCGATCAACGCTGCCAGTCCACGCGCTGCGCTGCGCGCCTCTTCGAGCGGCAACACACGGCGGAACTCGCAGCACAGGTTGGAATACAGACGGTGATCGTTGATCCGCTGCAACCTGTGCAAAGACGGCTGGTGCATGCTGGTGGCCCAGAAGGCCAGCCAGGTTTTCATTGCCGGGCCATTGACCTGGCTGGCGTCGAAGTTGCCTTCGATGATCACCTGCAGATGCGCCCGTGGGCTGCTGTCTGCCAGCGCCTGACGGCGCGCGGTGACGTTCTCGCTGAGGACGTTCATCAGATACCGCATCGTGGCGGCAATCAGGCCGTTCTTGTCCTGAAAATAGTGACTGATGATGCCATTCGAGACACCGGCCAAACGGGCGATCAGCGCAATGCTGGCGTCCCCCATTCCGACCTGATCGACCGCTTGCAACGTGGCTTCGATCAGTTGTTGGCGGCGGATGGGTTGCATACCGACCTTGGGCATCTTGCACATCTCCTTAGGCCTTCCGACGGGCGATAAACGCCTATCGGATTGAGGGCCAGTCTATTTTGTTTTGATTGAACGTTCAATCAACAAAGAATAAGATCTGCGACAAATCGTCGCTGCCTACAGATTTTTTCTGCTTGTAAATGGCGATAAAACGACATCCGAAAATGCTTGAAACCTGCGTGGGGCATGGCGCGGTTCGCTATTCGATGGACGTGTTGAAAGGGCAAGACGCTCGGGGCCAGGTTTCGGATGAACGTCCGCACAGCTTTGGCCACGAAAGCGATTCGCAACGCCATTTCGGCAGGTTCGGGCTTTTTTCGGGGTGTCTTTATATCACCCGCCGGTCGGCTGCCAACTAACCGATTGGTCGGGTTCCGTGTTGCCTTGTGTTCTTCTCTCGCACTGCCTGGAGCATTTGTGCCATGAGTTCTGCCTCTCTTATAAAGACCCCGCCCGAGAAGGTGACGGTCAACGGTTGGGTGTTTTACACCTCTACCGCGTTGATTCTGTTGTTGACCGCCATTCTGATCATCGCCCCGCAAGAGGCCGGCAGATTGTTGGGTATCGCTCAGGCCTGGTTGTCGCGCAGCTTCGGCTGGTACTACATGGTGGTGATCGCCGCCTACCTTGTGTTTGTGGTGGGCCTGGCGTTTTCCTCCTACGGCAAACTCAAACTGGGCAGCAAGGACGACACCCCGGATTTCAGCTACGGCGCCTGGGCGGGGATGCTGTTCTCGTCGGGTATCGGTATTTCGCTGCTGTACTTCGGCGCCTCCGAGCCGCTGGATCATTACTTCAATCCGCCGGAAGGCGCATCGGCCACCAACATGGCTGCGCGTCAAGCTGTACAGCTGACCTTCCTGCACTGGGGCCTGCACGGCTGGGCTATCTATGCACTGGTCGGTCTGGCCGTGGCGTACTTCGCTTACCGTCATAACCAGCCATTGGCCCTGCGTTCGGCGCTGTATCCACTGGTCGGCGAGCGTTGGGTCAAGGGCGCGGCCGGTCATGCGGTGGACGGCTTCGGTATGTTCGTAACCCTGCTGGGTCTGGTGACCAACCTGGGGATCGGTTCGCTGCAAGTGTCCTCCGGCCTGGAAAACCTGTTCGGCATGGAACACAGCAACACCAACCTGCTGATCGTGATCATCGTGATGAGCACCGTGGCGACCATCGCTGCGGTGTCCGGTGTGGAAAACGGCATCCGTCGTCTGTCCAACCTGAACATCGTGCTGTTCAGCGGTCTGCTGATTTTCGTCCTGCTGTTCGGCCCGACCCTGCACCTGCTCAACGGCTTCGTGCAGAACATCGGCGACTACCTCAACGGCGTAGTACTGAAGACCTTCGACCTGTACGTCTATGAAGGTGACAGCGCCAAGTCCGACCGCTGGCTGGGCCTGTGGACCCTGTTCTACTGGGCCTGGTGGATTTCCTGGGCGCCATTCGTCGGCATGTTCATCGCGCGTATTTCCCGTGGTCGTACCGTGCGTGAACTGGTGGCCGGCGTGCTGCTGATCCCGCTGGGCTTCACCTTGGCCTGGTTGTCGATCTTCGGTAACTCGGCGCTGGATCTGGTGATGAACCAGGGGGCGGTGGAACTCGGCAAGACGGCGCTGGAACAGCCGTCGATGGCGATCTACCAGTTGCTGGAACACTACCCGGCGTCGAAAGTCGTTATCGGTGTGTCGATCTTCGTCGGTTTCGTGCTGTTCCTGACCCCGGCCGACTCCGGCGCGGTGATGATGGCCAACCTGTCCTGCAAGGGCGGTAACGTTGACGAAGATGCGCCGCACTGGCTGCGGATCTTCTGGTCGGTGGTGATCACGCTGGTGACCATCGGTCTGCTGTTCGCCGGTAACTTCGAAGCCATGCAAACCATGGTGGTGCTGGCCGGTCTGCCGTTCTCGGTGGTGCTGGTGTTCTTCATGTTCGGCCTGCACAAGGCGATGCGTCAGGACGTGCAGATCGAACAGGAGCAGGCGCAACTGGCCGAGCGCGGTCGTCGTGGCTTCAGCGAGCGTCTGACGCAGCTGGACCTGCAACCGAGCCAATCGGTGGTGCAGCGTTTCATGGACAAGCAGGTCAGCCCGGCGCTGGAAGACGCTGCCGCACAAATGCGTGCGCAGGGTCTGGAAGTGCAGACGCTGCTGGGCAAATCCAAGCGCTGCATGGGCGTGCGCGTCGAGATGGAAGAGGGCAACCCTTTCGTCTACGAAGTGAGCCTGGATGGTTATCTGGCGACCCCGACCGAATCGGCCCAGTCCGATGAAGCGCGCCAGCGTTACTATCGCGCCGAGGTGTACCTGCACAACGGCAGCCAGGATTACGACCTGATGGGCTTCACGCAGGATCAGATCACACGCGATGTGCTCGATCAGTTTGAAAGCCATCGGCAGCTCCTTGGCCGGGTGTATAGCTAAGTTGTAGGTGGTGCGGTGTTTCTGTCTGAAGCACCGTGCCGCATTCTTCGCGAGCAAGCCCGCTCCCACATTGGATTGCATTTCAAATGTGGGAGCGGGCTTGCTCGCGAAGGGGCCATCAGCTCCAACGCTGAACGCCCTGTATTCCGATAAACAAAAACGCCGCGATCCTCTCGCGGCGTTTTTGTGTCTGCGGGGTTCTTACCCCAGGTTCTTGCCCAGCAGCGCGTGATACAGCTCGCTGTCGCCAAGAATCCCCACCACATGGTTGTTGTCGTGCAGCACCAGTTTGTTGCCGGTCTGGTAGCGGATCTGCAATGCATCGCGCATGCCGATATTCGAATCCACCAGTGTCGGCTTGCGCTCCAGCGCTTCCACCGCTTGCCCTGGTGCCCAGTTCTGCAGGTTCAGCACCGAACCGTTCTGCCGCGCGCCTTTGATGGTGTTGCCTTCGGCCAGATCCAGCCACGAATCGCCACCCGGGTCGAGGCACACCGAACCGTTGATGCGTTTGCAGTTGTCCAGCGTGCGCATCAGGCTGCGGCCACACAGGACGTTGAGCGGATTGGTGTGGGCCACGAAGGTGCGCACATAGTCGTCCGCAGGATTGAGCACGATCTCTTCCGGCACGCTGTACTGGATGATCCGGCCATCCTTCATGATCGCGATGCGGCTGCCCAGTTTGAGCGCCTCGTCGAGGTCGTGACTGACAAACACGATGGTCTTGCTCAGCTTGCGTTGCAGCTCCAGCAGTTCGTCCTGCAGGCCCTGACGGATCAGCGGGTCGAGTGCCGAGAACGGTTCGTCCATCAGCAGAATATCGGCGTCCATCGCCAGCGCCCGGGCCAGGCCCACACGCTGCTGCATGCCGCCGGAGAGTTCATCGGGCTTCTTGTTGCGCCATTGAGTCAGGCCGACCAGTTCGAGCTTGTCGTCGACCAGCTTGCGCCGTTCCTTCTCCGGGCGACCCTGCATTTCCAGACCGAAGCTGATGTTCTCGCGCACGGTCAGCCACGGCATCAGGGCGAACTTCTGGAACACCATGGCGATGCGTTTGGTGCGCATCATCTTCAGTTCGGCCGGGGTGCAAGAGGCGATGTCGATCTGCTTGCCTTCGTGCTCGACGAACAGCTTGCCGCGACTCACGGTGTTGAGGCCGTTGATGCAGCGCAGCAGGCTCGACTTGCCGGAGCCGGACAGGCCCATCAGCACGCAGATCTCGCCCTTGTTGATATCCAGCGTGGCTTTTTCCACGCCGACGATCTGTCCGGTCTTTTTCAGGATCTCGTTACGCGTCATGCCCTGATCCAGCAGCTTGAGCGCCTCGCGTGGATCCTTGGAGAAGATTACGTCGACGTCTTCGAAGCGAATTATGCTCATGCGTCACCCCCTACTTTGGCGTCGGGTTGTTTGCAGATACGGTCGAGCATGATCGCCAGCAGTACGATCGCCAGGCCTGCTTCGAAGCCCAGGGCGATATCAGCAGTGTTCAGTGCGTTGACCACCGGTTTGCCGAGTCCGTCGGCGCCCACCAGTGCCGCGATCACCACCATCGACAACGACAGCATGATGCACTGGGTGATGCCGGCAGCGATGCTCGGCATGGCGTGAGGCAGTTCGATCCGTGAGAGCAATTGGCGACGCGAGCAGCCGAAGGCTTTGCCGGCGTCCATCAGTTCTTGCGGGACATCGCGGATGCCCAGGTAGGTCAGGCGGATCGGCGCAGCGATGGCGAACACCACCGTGGAGATCAGGCCCGGCACCACACCCAGCCCGAAGAGGGTCAGGGTAGGAATGAGGTAAACGAAGGTCGGTACGGTCTGCATCAGATCGAGTACCGGACGCATTAGTGTGTAGAACATCGGTTTGTGCGCGGCGACGATGCCCAACGGCACGCCGATGACCACGCAGACCAGGGTCGCGAACATGACCTGGGCGAGGGTTTCCATGGTTTCCTGCCAGTACCCCAGGTTGAGGATCAGCAGGAACGAGGCAATCACAAAAACAGTCAGCCCCCATTTGCGCTGGATGAAATGTGCGAGCAGGGCAATGAGGCCGATCAACACAAAAGGATTGAACCAGGTCAGCGCAAACGTCACGCCGTGGATCATCGTTTCCAGTGTCACGGCGATTGCGTCGAAGGTGCTGGCGCCGTGTTGCGTCAACCATTCAACGAAACCCGCGATGTACTGGCCTAAAGGGATTTTCTGATCAATCAGCATGGTAGTGAACGTCCGCATGCAAGGAATAAACAGCCCGGGCGAGCGAACTCGCCCGGCGTAAGGCAATTACTGTGCGAGCTTGGCTTTCACGGCTTCCAGGCCAGGTTTACCGTCAATGGTGGTCACGCCAGCGAGCCAGGTATCGAGCACCTGTGGATTCTTTTTCAGCCAGGCCTTGGCGGCCGCGTCAGGCTTCATCTTGTCGTCGAGGATGTTGCCCATCAGCTCGCTTTCCATGTCGACGGTGAATTCCAGGTTTTTCAGCAGCTGACCGACGTTGCTGCATTCGGTGCTGTAGCCCTTGCGAGTGTTGGTCGCCACGGTGGCAGCACCGAAATCGGGGCCGAAGAAGTCATCGCCGCCGGTCAGGTATTGAATCTTGAAGCGCTTGTTCATCGGGTGCGGCGCCCAGCCGAGGAAGACCACGGCGGTGTCGCGTTTCTGCGCGCGGTCGACCTGCGAGAGCATGCCCGCTTCGGACGACTCGACGACCTTGAAGCCGGCGGTTTTCAAACCGAAGGCGTCTTTGTCGATCATGCTCTGGATCAGGCGGTTGCCGTCGTTGCCAGGCTCGATGCCGTAGATCTTGCCATCGAGCTCTTTCTTGAATTTGGCGATGTCGGCGAAGTCATGCAGCCCTTTGTCATACAGCGCCTGCGGCACGGCGAGGGTGTACTTGGCGCCCTTGAGGTTGGTGCGCACGGTTTCCACGGTGCCGGCGTCACGGTAGGCCTTGATGTCGTTTTCCATGGTCGGCATCCAGTTACCGAGGAACACGTCCATGTTCTTGCCGTCGGCCAGCGACTTGTAGGTTACGGGCACGGAAATCATGGTGGTCTTGGTCTTGTAGCCGAGCGCATCGAGCACCACCGAGGTGGTGGCGGTGGTGGCGGTGATGTCGGTCCAGCCGACATCGGAGAAGTTCACGGTACTGCACTGAGCGGGTTCTGCAGCTTGAGCCAGTAACGGCAGACTCAGCATGGCGGCCAACAACAACGACGGGGAACCTTTCATGGATGGACTCCTTGGTGTTTTTTTTGGCAGTGTTCCGACTGTGGACCACCGCACTTATAGGTTGCGGTTGGATGGCGTTCTGGAGACAGCTCTACCACGGCGCCTTGCAATCGAGTCATAACGATCATGTACCAGTGAAAATCTGACGCCTACAGGGTGGGTCGTATCCAGTACAGGGATGGTCGCATCCAGTGTCAGTGACGTCGTTTACAGCTTTTTTCTGCCCCGTCTGGCCATCTGAACCGCATAAAAACGGCGAAAACACGGGAGAAAACCGGCACGGCGTTGGTGGGCATGAGTGCGTCGGTGTCAGACGCCGAGCGACCCGGCAAAAGCCTGATGATGCGGGCATTCCGGCGGATCGCAGCTTGAGCGTAGCAGCTCCGCCAGCGGGCGCTTAATGCCCGGGAACGGCATCCTCAGGAGCTCTGCAGCAATGGCTATCAGCGTTTTCGACCTGTTCAAGATCGGCATTGGCCCGTCCAGTTCTCACACCGTCGGGCCGATGCGCGCCGCCGCCCTGTTTGTCGAGTCGTTGCGCGACAAATTCCTGCTGGAGCAGGTACGGCGTATAGAAGTGCAACTGTTCGGTTCGCTGTCGGCCACCGGTATCGGGCACGGCAGCGACAATGCGGTGATCAT
Source organism: Pseudomonas sp. 14P5.3.2 (assembly GCF_057799175.1). Classification (NCBI taxonomy): domain Bacteria; kingdom Pseudomonadati; phylum Pseudomonadota; class Gammaproteobacteria; order Pseudomonadales; family Pseudomonadaceae; genus Pseudomonas; species Pseudomonas sp. 14P5.3.2. Next base: position 47,118 of record NZ_JBYOKU010000008.1, read on the forward strand.
GGGCCTGATGGGCGAGTGGCCGGACGCAATCGACCCGTCGCAGATCGGCCCGCGGATTCAGGCGCTGCGTGAAACTCACACACTTCTGTTGGATGGGCGCTTGTCGGTGCCGTTTGTCTGGGCTCGCGACATGCGTCTGATCGACGAGAACCTGCCGTTCCACCCCAATGCGATGACCCTGATTGCCGAAGGCGATCATGGAGAGATTCATCGCGACACCTACTATTCGGTCGGTGGCGGTTTTGTCGTGGATCAAGCGCAGGCATCCAGCGGCGTGGTCGATCTGGATCGCACCGAATTGCCTTATGACTTTTCCAGCGCGGTGGAGCTGCTGGAGCTGTGCAAACAGAACAATCTGCGCGTCGCCGAATTGATGATGGCGAACGAAAAGGTCTGGCGCAGCGAAGAAGAAATCCGCGCCGGGCTGATGAAACTGTGGCGGGCGATGCAGGATTGCGTCGAGCAGGGCCTCAAGCACGAAGGCATCCTCCCCGGTGGCCTCAATGTGCGGCGCCGTGCTGCCAAACTGCATCGCAGCCTGCAGGAATTGAACAAACCCAACGTGATCGGCTCGACCCTCAGTGCCATGGAGTGGGTCAACCTGTTTGCCCTCGCGGTCAACGAAGAAAACGCGGCGGGTGGGCGCATGGTCACCGCACCGACCAATGGTGCGGCGGGGATCATCCCGGCGGTGTTGCACTACTTCATGAAGTTCAGCGAAGCGGTCACCGACGCCAACGTGGTCGACTACTTCTTGGGCGCGGCGGCGGTGGGCATTCTGTGCAAAAAGAACGCCTCGATCTCCGGTGCCGAAGTCGGCTGCCAGGGCGAGGTCGGTTCGGCCTGCGCGATGGCGGCGGCGGGGCTGGCGGAGATTTTGGGCGCGACGCCGGAGCAACTGTGCAACGCGGCGGAAATCGGCCTGGAACACAACCTCGGCCTGACCTGTGATCCGGTGGGTGGACTGGTGCAGGTGCCGTGCATCGAGCGCAACGCGATTGCCGCAGTGAAGGCGATCAACGCGGCGCAGATGGCCTTGCGTGGTGATGGTCAGCACTTCATCTCGCTGGACCGGGTGATCCGCACCATGCGTGATACCGGCGCGGATATGCATGACAAATATAAAGAGACGTCACGTGGTGGTCTTGCGGTCAGCGCCGTAGAGTGCTGAATCAGCAATACCGAGTGGAATTCTTCGCGAGCAAGCCCGCTCCCACAGTGGATCTACAGTGAACACAGAATTTGTGAACGCCCGGTTCCAATGTGGGAGCGGGCTTGCTCGCGAAGGGGCCAGACCAGTCAAAACTGCTCACCAAGTGCACACGCTAATCAAATCACGCCACCTTTTGGCGCGTCGCAATCAGATAAGAGTGTTTCCCACCCACAGCGCGCCATTCGCACCCCCTACCGTCCGTCACCCGTGCCTGCGGTGACACTCTGAAACAACCCCGCGCAAGCCTGTTCCCACAAGTGCTACCGATCTGCTCACAGGCAGCGGGGCAGGGCTTTCAACGCCGCTGATGGCACTTCGAAATACCTTTCGTCGGACGTCTTGAATAGACACGTCGCGACGTCGTTTTCAGGAGTTATTGAACAGCCATTCAATTTTAGGCATGGCAATTGCTCTGTCATAACAAAGCCCGTCTCCCACGCGAGAACGCCGGCAATAACAAGAGCCTCCGCCTGAGGCCATCACCCGCTTTGTGTGAGGAGATACCGCGATGACGTCGTTCAACTCCGGGGCCCAACCCCAGAACCGTGCGCCTCAATCCATCGGCTTTCTGCTGCTGGACAATTTCACGCTGATTTCTCTGGCCTCTGCGGTTGAACCGCTACGCATGGCCAACCAATTGTCCGGTCGTGAGCTGTATCGCTGGAGCACCCTGACGGTCGATGGCGGCCAGGTGTGGGCCAGTGACGGTCTGCAAATCACCCCCGATGCCTCCATGCACAAAGCCCCGCCCCTGGACACCGTGATCGTCTGCGGCGGCATTGGCATTCAACGTACCGTGACCCGTGAACACGTCTCTTGGCTGCAAAGCCAGGCCCGTCAATCGAAACGTCTCGGCGCCGTCTGCACCGGCAGTTGGGCCCTAGCCTGTGCTGGTCTGCTCGACGGTTTCGATTGCAGCGTGCACTGGGAATGTCTGGCGGCGATGCAGGAAGCTTTCCCCCGCGTGGCGATGAGCACTCGTCTGTTCACCCTCGACCGTAACCGTTTCACCAGCTCCGGCGGCACCGCGCCGCTGGACATGATGCTGCACCTGATCAGCCGCGATCATGGTCGCGAACTGTCTGCCGCGATCTCGGAAATGTTTGTCTACGAGCGTATCCGCAACGAGCAGGATCACCAGCGTGTGCCGCTCAAGCACATGCTCGGCACCAACCAGCCGAAACTGCAGGAAATCGTCGCGCTGATGGAAGCCAATCTGGAAGAGCCGATCGACCTCGACGAACTGGCGGTGTACGTCGCCGTGTCGCGTCGCCAGCTGGAGCGCCTGTTCCAGAAATACCTGCACTGCTCGCCGTCGCGCTACTACCTCAAGCTGCGCCTGATCCGTGCGCGGCAACTGCTGAAGCAGACGCCGATGTCGATCATCGAAGTGGCGTCGGTGTGTGGTTTCGTCTCGACCCCGCACTTCTCCAAGTGCTATCGCGAATACTTCGGCATTCCACCGCGTGACGAACGCGTAGGCTCCAACACCACCCAGCAAGTGGCGATGCTGCCGCTGCCGCAGGCAATCGTGATGTCGCCGCTGTCGGGTCCGCTGTCGGCGTTGAGTCAGGCGCGTAATGAGTCGACGTTTGCCAGCGTAAGGTTGTAGACCGGAAAGTTTTTGTGGCGAGGGAGCTTGCTCCCGCTCGAGCGCGAAGCGCTCGTAAAACCTGCGAATGCGATTTATCTGGAACAGTGCATCTGCCGGTTCGGGGCCGCTTCGCGGCCCAGCGGGAGCAAGCTCCCTCGCCACAGTTGCTCGTCAGGCGCTGTGGGTCTGTTGGTATTGCGCCAATGCCGGCAACAACTGCTTGTCGATCGCCTGACGCACCGCTGGCTGGATACTGGCTCCGCTGGTGTACATGTCCTTGACCATCTTGCGCAGTTCAAACGCGCGAACATTATCCAGACCGCGCACCGCGCACTCACAGGCCTGCTCGGCGGTTGAGCCGCTCGGCACCTGAAACCCCAATGCCTTGAGCTGGCCCAACAGGTCTTCCTGATCGATCAAATCGGCGTACATCATGGCGCGCATCCTTCTTCGGTAACGGAGGTCGTGGCTCGATTCTGGTAGGCACGGGAAGTGACGGCAAGGGCGATTTGTCGCAGTGGCTGCGACGGCTATGAACAGGTCGTTTTCGGCTAACTCACCGCCCAGGGGAGTGGGCACACTGGCCTCAGCTCGCTACACGACGGTTTGGTCACCCTCGACTGGCAGCTCCTCAACAGTACCCTCTGCCCCGATCCTGTCACGGCTTGTATCGGGGCTTTTTTTGCGTGCTGCATGCTTACCGTGCCGGTGGCAAAGCGATGATGCGACCGACATAGGCGGGGGCGGGTAAATCGGACTGCTCGGCGATGATGGCTTGCAGGCGGCTCAGGGTGTCCGTAGTGAAAGGCGCCGAACGCGGGCCGGCGAGGTCGACGTGCAGCAGCATCTGCTCGTTGCCGGCCAGTTCCTTGTCGTCGCCGGGAAGGTGCAGGCTGTGATAGAGGTGCAGGCGTTTGCTGTCGTGACCGATGATCTGCGTGCGCACTTCGACCTCGGCGTCGAGCTTCACTTCGTGCAGATAATTGAGGTGCAGTTCGAGGGTGAACAGCGAATGACAGCTGGCTTCGCGGTTGTTGCTGTCCATGCCGAGACGGTCCATCAGGGCATCGGTGGCGTAGCTGAAAATCAGCAGGTAGAAGGCATCGCGCAGGTGGCCGTTGTAGTCGACCCAGTCGGGGATGATGCGGGTTTGGTAGGTGGTGAGGGTGGGCATGGTGTCAGATCCAACATTGATGGTGGCTGGGCTGCCGTCTTCGCGAGCAAGCCCGCTCCCACATTGGAATGCGCTCACCTGTGGGAGCGGGCTTGCTCGCGAAGGGGCCGGAACTGCTGAGCAAGGATTACTCGCTGAAACTCATTCCATGCTTCTCCTTGGTGGTCTTCACCGCCTCCAGCACCGCCAGCAGGCAATCATCACGATAGCGCTCCAGCGCGGAAATGCTGTGGCGGCCGAGCTGGTCGCTGGTGCCATCGACCACATCGTCAATCAACTTGTCGGTCAGTTCCGGTGCCGGCAGATAGGTCCACGGCAACTGCAACGCCGGGCCGAACTGCGACATGAAGTGACGCATTCCGGCATCGCCACCGGCGAGGGTGTAGGTCAGGAAAGTGCCCATGAATGACCAGCGCAGCCCGGCGCCAAAGCGGATCGCGTCGTCGATCTCGCCAGTCGTCGCTACGCCGTCGTTGACCAGGTGCAGCGCCTCACGCCACAGCGCTTCGAGCAGACGGTCAGCGATGAATCCCGGTACTTCCTTGCGCACATGCAGCGGGCGCATGCCGAGGGATTCGTAGACTTGCATCGCCGCTTGCACCGCTTCTGGTGCGGTGTGCTTGCCACCGACCACTTCCACCAGCGGCAACAGGTAAACCGGGTTGAACGGATGGCCGACCACGCAGCGTTCCGGGTGGGTCGAGCTCTCGTAGAACTCGCTCGGCAACAGGCCCGAGGTGCTGGAGCCGATCAGCGCATTGGGCTTGGCCGCTGCGCTGATTTTGTTGTGCAGTTGCAGTTTCAGTTCAAGGCGCTCCGGAGCGCTTTCCTGAATGAAGTCCGCGTCGCGCACGCACTCCTCGATGGTCGCGACAAAGCGCAAGCGCTCCTGCGAGGCGCCGGGCGCCAGACCGTTTTTCTCCAGCGCGCCCCAGGCATTCGCCACGCGTTTGCGCAGCGCGCCTTCAGCGCCGGGCGCCGGGTCCCAGGCCACCACGTCGAGGCCATGGGCGAGGGCGCGCGCGACCCAGCCGCTGCCGATGACACCGCTGCCGAGGGCGGCGAAGGTTTTGATGTTGGTGATAAAACTCATAGAAACTCCCTGAAAAAGGTGTTTCCTGTAGGAGCTGCCGAAGGCTGCGATCTTTTGATTTTGATTTTTTGAAGCAAGATCAAAAGATCGCAGCCTTCGGCAGCTCCTACAGGTGAAATCGGGGGGCAGTCAGGGCCCCATTTTTTTGCTGGTGGTTAGCCGCGCTGGGTCAGGCCCATCTTTTTGCGGCCCTCAGCCGGGGTCAGCACCCGAGCGCCGAGGCGGCTGAGGATCTCGCTGGCGCGTTCGACCAGTTGGCCATTGGTTGCCAGCACACCCTTGTCCAGCCACAGGTTGTCTTCCAGGCCGACCCGCACGTTGCCGCCGAGCAGCACCGCTTGCGCGGCCATCGGCATCTGCATGCGGCCAATGCCGAACCCGGCCCAGACCGCGTCGGCCGGCAGGTTGTCGACCATGGCTTTCATGGTGGTGGTGTCAGCCGGCGCGCCCCACGGGATGCCCAGGCACAGTTGGAACAACGGGTTGTCGAGCAAACCTTCCTTGATCAGCTGCTTGGCGAACCACAGGTGACCGGTGTCGAAAATCTCCAGCTCGGCCTTCACCCCCAGCTCGGTAATGCGTCTGGCGCCAGCGCGCAGTTGCGCCGGGGTCGAGACGTAAATGGTGTCGCCGTCGCCGAAGTTCAGCGTGCCGCAATCAAGGGTGCAGATTTCCGGCAGCAGCTCTTCGACGTGGGCCAGGCGGGTCAGCGGGCCGACCAGATCAGTGTTCGGGCCGAACTCCATCGGGTGCTCGCCGGCACCGATTTCCAGGTCGCCGCCCATGCCGGCGGTGAGGTTGACGATGATGTCGACGTCGGCTTCGCGGATGCGCTCCATCACTTCGCGGTACAGCGCCACGTCGCGGCTGAACTTGCCGGTCTGCGGGTCGCGCACATGGCAGTGCACAACCGTGGCACCGGCCTTGGCGGCTTCCACGGCGGCAGCTGCGATCTGTTTCGGGGTGACCGGCACATGCGGGCTCTTGGCGGTCGTGTCGCCAGCACCGGTGAGTGCGCAGGTGATGATGACGTCGTGGTTCATGGTGCGATTTCCTTCAGGCGTGATGGGTCTGTTCGCAGCCCTTTTTCAGGCTGCGAAGGGTTGATTCGGGGTGCGTTATTGGCTGGTCAGTTGCAGGTTTTCAGCCGCCGGTTTGCCGTCGAAGGTGGTCACACCGTCGAGCCAGCGCTGCTTGTCTTCGGGGTGGTCCTTGAGCCATTGCCTGGCCGATTCGAAGGCGTCCTTGTGATCGAGCAGCGGCTGCATCATCCGGCTCTCTTCTTCGGCGGTGAACGTCAGGTTGCTCAGCAGACGACCGACGTTCGGGCATTGCTCGGCGTATTTCGGCGCGGTGACGGTCCACACCGTGGCCATGCCTTCGTTCGGGCCGAGGGCGTCGTCGCTGCCGGTGAGGTAAGTCATTTTCACGTTGACGTTCATCGGGTGCGGCGCCCAGCCGAAAAACACCACGGCCTCCTTGCGGCGTACGGCGCGGTCGACGGCGGCGAGCATCCCGGCTTCGCTGGACTCGACCAGCTGGAACTTGCCGAGGCCGAACTGGTTTTTGGCGATCATTGCCTTGATCTGCGTGTTGGCGCCCGAGCCCGGTTCAATGCCGTAGATCTTGCCGCCCAGTTCCTTCTCGAATTTGGCGATGTCGGCGAAGGTTTTCAGGCCCTTGTCGGCCAGATAAGTCGGCACGGCGAGGGTCGCGCGGGCGTCCTTCAGGCTCGGGGCTTCGAGGACTTTGACCTGGTTGGCGTCGACGAACGGGGTGATGGTCTGGGTCATCAGCGGGTTCCAGTAGCCGAGGAACAGGTCCAGCCGCTGATCGCGAATCCCGGCGAAGATGATTTGCTGGGACGCGCTGGTTTGTTTGGTGTTGTAGCCGAGGCCATCGAGCAGCACCTGGGTCATGGCACTGGTGGCGATCACGTCGGTCCAGTTGACCACGCCCATGCGCACGTTCTGGCATGACGCGGGTTCGGCCGCCATGACGCTGGCGCTCAAGAAAGCGGTACCGCTGAGTGCAAGAACGCAGCTGCTGATCAGTCGTTTCATGTCGGGTTCCTCGGCAGGTCATTATTGTGAGTTCCGGCGTCTGCGCGCCGGTGATGCCAAGTTACGCAGCAACGGCCCCGTGAAAGCGCACTGCGGCGACTGGCATTTGCACTGTAGCGACCTGTGCGCTTGAACGCTGACGACAATCGGCGTATCAACGTTCCACGCTACCCGCTAACCGAGTGCGCCCATGTCCCAGGAGTTCTACTTTCTGTTGATGCCGGGGTTTTCCGCCATCGGCTTCATCTCTGCGATCGAACCGCTGCGGGTGGCCAACCGCTTTCGCGGCGAGTTGTACCGCTGGCATGTGCTCAGCGCCGATGGCGGGGCGGTGTTGGCGAGCAATGGCATGTCGGTCAATGCCGACGCGGCGCTGGAGCCGCTGAAGAAGGGCGCGACGCTGCTGGTGGTCGCCGGGTTCGAACCGCTGAAGTTCGCCACGCCAACCCTTGAGCACTGGCTGCGCCGGCTGGACAACGAAGGCGTGACCCTCGGCGCCATCGACACCGGCAGTTTCGTGCTCGCGGAGGCCGGCCTGCTCGACGGTCATCGCCTGACCCTGCACTGGGAAGCCATCGATGCTTTCAAAGAGTCTTATCCACAGCTCAGCGTCACCCAGGAGCTGTTCGAGATCGATCGGCGGCGTATCACCTCGGCGGGTGGCACCGCCTCCATTGATTTGATGCTCGACCTGATCGCCCAGGCCCATGGCCCGCAATTGGCGATTCAGGTCAGCGAGCAGTTTGTATTGGGGCGGATTCGTCCGCGCAAAGACCACCAGCGCATGGAAGTCGCCACGCGCTACGGCATCAGCAACAAGAAACTGGTGCAAGTGATTGGCGAGATGGAACAGCACAGCGAACCGCCGCTGACCACACTGCAACTGGCGGAATCGATCAAGGTGACGCGGCGACAGCTGGAGCGTTTGTTTCGGCTGCACCTGAACGACACGCCGAGCAATTTCTATCTGCGTCTGCGATTGGAGAAAGCCCGGCAGCTGTTGCGCCAGACCGACATGAGCGTGCTCGAAGTCAGCATCGCCTGCGGCTTTGAATCTCCGTCGTATTTCACCCGCAGCTACCGGGCGAAGTTCGCACGCTGCCCCCGCGAAGACCGGCGTACCGTACAGGCTTGATGGGCGCACCAAAACCCAATGTGGGAGCGGGCTTGCTCGCGAATGCGGAGTGTCAGTCGAAACATGAGTTGACTGATCCACCGCATTCGCGAGCAAGCCCGCTCCCACAGTTGGTTTGTGTCGTCTGGAGGATAGGGTTACTTCTTCACCAACGCCGAACACGCCGCCTTGTAAGCCTCATGCTGATACTTGTTCAGCGTCCCCGGCAGCTCAAAGTTGTGCTTCTTGGCCTGCGCATTGATCGTCTGCGGCGACAACAACGTCACCTCACACCCGTCCAGCAACTGAAACACACCCTCGATCTTGAACGTGGTCGGGCCACCGGCAAACTCGCCCTTCTTGCTGCGCTTCTTGATCGCAATCCGGTCAATCGAATGCTCGCGCACAAACGAAGCGACCTGCGCCGCGAAACGTTTGACGTTGGCCGCCTCGTCATCATCGTCGAGGGCGATTTTCTTGGTGTTGAGCGCCACATGGCTCAGCGTTGCCCCGTCAAGGGAGGCCACGGCGATAATCGCTTCGCTGCCTTTGATTTCGATGCCGCAGATGTTCATGGGAATTCCTTTGAATGAAGAGGGCAGCCTACAACTCAAGCTGATTGGCGGTGATGCCGAACGCTGCGGCAATTTTCTCCCGAGTTGCCTTGCGTGGCTTCGCTACCGTTTCCTGTTGAGCGAACGCCGGCTGGGAAATTCCCAGACGTTTCGCCGCTTCTTCCTGAGTCAGCTTCAGGTGTTCGCGCCAGGCACGGATCGGTGTCGCCCCGTCAACCATGCGGCTCACCACCTCATGCGGGATCAGATCGGGCTGCATTTTCTGCGCGACGTATTGAGCGTAGGGTATGACTACGAAGGCCGGGTTGCCCTCGGCATCTTTGATGATCTGGATGTCGGCAGGTGGATTCATGGCGTTGGAAATATAAGTCTTTTATAAGATTTTCGAATCTTTACTTATATTTCCCAGTCGGCCAATCAACAACGTTTGTCGGCATGTTGCCGAACTTCCAGGATCACTCCTGCCCAATCGACTCCAGAAACTCCGACCGTTCGTCACTCATCCGTGCCACGCAGTCATTCTGCGCAATCTTGAACGCCTTGCTGCCTTCGGTGGCGGGGAACGCTTCTACTGCGCAATCGGCGTCGCGGGTTTTCAGCCATTGTTGCTGGGCGGTTTTCAATTTGGCGGTGATGTCGGCCAGTTGCGCGGCGTTTTTGCCGTAGGTGGCCTGCATGCGTTCGTTGAGGCTGGCGTAGTTGTCCTTGAGCAGGTCTTCGGCGGTGGTGCGGCTGTAGGTCGAGCATTCCAGGGTCTGGACGTCGTTTTCCACCGCGTCACACGGGTTGTTGTCGGTGTCTTCGGCGGCGTGTACGCCGGTCGCAATCAGTGCCAAAGCCAGGAAGATCGATTTCATTGATGTCGCCGCTCTAATCCAGTGGTGTATCCAAGATGCGCCAGATTCTGGCTCAAGCTTGCGGGCTTGAACAGGTGGCTGGTCGGGTCGCCTGATGACGCTTTGTCGCGGATTGACGCTTTCGGCAATTCCCCTGTCGTTTTTGCACCCGGTCGCCCCGGCACCGAGGCATATGCTGGCCCCAAAGCGCCGGCAGACGATTCGGCGCATGAATCGCCAATAAGGGGACGCCTGATGAGCCCAGCCGAATTACACGCCGACAGCATCGTTATCGACGGTCTGATCATTGCCAAATGGAACCGCGAGCTGTTCGAAGACATGCGCAAGGGCGGTCTGACGGCGGCCAACTGCACTGTGTCGGTGTGGGAAGGCTTTCAGGCGACCGTGAACAATATCGCCGCCAGCCAGAAGCTGATCCGCGAAAACAGCGACCTGGTGATGCCGGTGCGCACCACCGCCGACATCCGTCGCGCCAAGGAGCAGGGCAAGACCGGCATCCTCTTCGGCTTCCAGAATGCCCACGCGTTCGAAGACCAGATCGGCTATGTCGAGGTGTTCAAGCAGCTCGGCGTCGGCATCGTGCAGATGTGCTACAACACCCAGAACCTGGTGGGCACCGGTTGCTACGAGCGTGATGGCGGCCTGTCCGGCTTCGGTCGCGAAATCGTCGCCGAGATGAACCGCGTCGGCGTGATGTGCGACCTGTCCCACGTCGGCTCCAAGACGTCCGAAGAAGTCATCCTCGAATCGAAAAAACCGGTCTGCTATTCCCACTGCCTGCCGTCGGGTCTGAAAGAGCACCCGCGCAACAAGTCCGATGCTGAACTGAAGTTCATCGCTGACCACGGCGGTTTTGTCGGCGTGACCATGTTCGCGCCGTTCCTCGCCAAGGGCATCGATTCGACCATCGACGATTACGCCGAAGCCATCGAATACACCATGAACATTGTCGGCGAAGACGCCATCGGCATCGGCACCGACTTCACCCAGGGTCACGGCCAGGACTTCTTCGAATACCTGACCCACGACAAGGGCTACGCCCGTCGTCTGACCAGCTTCGGCAAGATCATCAACCCGCTGGGCATCCGCACCGTCGGCGAGTTCCCGAACCTGACCGAAACCCTGCTCAAGCGCGGCCACTCCGAGCGCGTGGTGCGCAAGATCATGGGCGAAAACTGGGTCGATGTCCTAAAGGACGTCTGGGGCGAATGAATAACTCTGGAGCCTACTCCGCTCGCCGATAGCTGCGTCAGGTCCTCGCGCCAAACTCGCCGTACGTCCCGTACTGTCTCGCTTGTCGCTCCGGTCCTTCCTTGCTCTCGACGTGCTCGCTACGGCTCCAAAGTCATTCATACGGCTTTTTTATAAGAGCAAAGCAAAAGCTTTGCTCTGCACCGACCACGAATTTTTCTGGAGTTAAGTTTCCATGGCCAAGATCGCCCCGCAATTGCCAATCGAAGTCGACAGCGAGACCGGTGTCTGGACCTCCGACGCCCTGCCGATGCTCTATGTGCCACGGCATTTCTTCGTCAACAACCACATGGGTATCGAGGAAGTGCTGGGCGCCGAAGCCTATGCCGAAATCCTCTACAAGGCTGGCTACAAGTCCGCCTGGCACTGGTGTGAAAAAGAAGCCGAATGCCACGGCCTGGAAGGCGTCGCGGTGTTCGAACACTACATGAAACGCCTGTCGCAACGCGGCTGGGGCCTGTTCAAGATTCAGGACATCGACCTCGACAAAGGCACCGCCAGCGTCAAGCTCGAACACTCGGCATTCGTCTATGTGTACGGCAAGGTCGGGCGCAAGGTCGACTACATGTTCACCGGCTGGTTTGCCGGGGCCATGGATCAGATCCTCGCTGCACGTGGCAGCAAGATTCGTACGGTGGCCGAGCAAGTCTACGGTGGCTCCGAAGAAGGCCACGACGACGGCCTGTTCACCGTCAAACCTAAACAATAAGCAAATCGTTGAAAAAACGTAGCGAGCGAAGGCCAGGCAAGGCGAAGTCAGGCGAGAAAGCGGAGTTGACTTTAGTCAATGAGCATTTCGAGTCTGACTTCAACGCAGCATGGTCGAGCGCAGTAGTTTTTTAACGATTTGAGGAGACCGCCATGGCTTTCGAAGCTATGTTCCAGCCGATCCAGATCGGCAAACTGACCATCCGCAACCGCGTGCTCAGCACCGCGCACGCCGAGGTCTACGCGACTGACGGCGGCATGACCACCGACCGTTACGTCAAATACTACGAAGAGAAAGCCAAGGGCGGCATCGGCCTGGCGATCTGTGGCGGTTCTTCCAGTGTGGCCATCGACAGCCCGCAAGGCTGGTGGAAATCGGTGAACCTGGCAGACGACCGGATCATCCCGCACTTCCAGAATCTGGCCGACGCGATGCACAAGCATGGCGCCAAGATCATGATCCAGATTACCCACATGGGCCGTCGCTCGCGCTGGGACGGCGAGCACTGGCCGACCCTGCTGTCGCCGTCGGGCATCCGCGAGCCGGTGCACCGTGCGACCTGCAAGACCATCGAGCCGGAAGAAATCTGGCGGGTGATCGGCAACTACGCCACTGCTGCGGCACGGGCCAAGGCCGGTGGCCTGGACGGCGTCGAATTGTCTGCCGTGCACCAGCACATGATTGACCAGTTCTGGAGCCCGCGCGTCAACAAGCGGACTGACGAGTGGGGCGGCAGCTTCGAGAACCGCATGCGTTTCGGCCTCGAAGTGATCAAGGCTGTGCGCAAGGCAGTCGGCGACGATTTTTGCGTCGGCATCCGTATCTGCGGTGACGAATTCCACCCGGACGGCCTGTCCCACGAGGACATGAAACAGATCGCCAAGTATTACGACGACACCGGCATGATCGATTTTATTGGTGTCGTGGGTTCAGGGTGCGACACCCACAACACCCTGGCCAACGTGATCCCCAACATGAGTTATCCACCGGAGCCGTTCCTGCACCTGGCGGCCGGGATCAAGGAAGTGGTGAAAGCGCCGGTGCTGCACGCGCAGAACATCAAGGACCCGAACCAGGCCACGCGCATCCTTGAAGGTGGTTACGTCGACATGGTCGGCATGACCCGCGCGCACATCGCCGACCCGCACCTGATCGCCAAGATCAAGATGGGCCAGGTCGACCAGATCAAACAATGCGTCGGCGCCAACTACTGCATCGACCGCCAGTACCAGGGTCTGGACGTGCTGTGCATCCAGAACGCCGCGACGTCCCGTGAATACATGGGCGTGCCGCACATCATCGAGAAATCCACCGGGCCGAAACGCAAAGTGGTGGTGGTCGGTGCCGGCCCGGCCGGGATGGAAGCCGCGCGCGTGGCGGCCGAACGGGGCCACGACGTGACCCTGTTCGAGAAGAAAGAATTCATCGGTGGGCAGATCACTACCGCGTCGAAAGCGCCGCAGCGTGACCAGATCGCCGGCATCACCCGCTGGTTCCAGCTGGAGTTGGCGCGGCTGAAAGTCGATCTGCGTCTGGGTACAGCGGCCGATGCAGCAACCATCCTCGATCTGCGTCCGGACGTGGTGGTGCTGGCGGTCGGTGGGCATCCGTTCCTCGAGCAGAACGAGCACTGGGGCGCCGCCGAAGGGTTGGTGGTCAGCAGTTGGGACGTGCTCGACGGCAAGGTGGCGCCGGGCAAGAACGTGCTGGTCTACGACACCATTTGCGAGTTCACCGGCATGTCGGTCGCCGACTTCCTCGCCGACAAGGGCAGCCAGGTCGAAATCGTCACCGACGACATCAAACCGGGTGTGGCCATTGGCGGGACATCGTTCCCGACTTACTACCGCAGCATGTACCCGAAAGAAGTGATCATGACCGGCGACATGATGCTGGAGAAGGTCTACCGCGAAGGCGACAAGCTGGTGGCGGTGCTGGAGAACGAATACACCGGCGCCAAAGAGGAGCGGGTGGTTGATCAGGTGGTGGTGGAAAACGGCGTGCGTCCGGATGAAGAGCTGTATTACGGACTCAAGGACGGTTCGCGCAACAAGGGGCAGATCGACATCGATGCCTTGTTCGCGATCAAGCCGCAGCCATCGCTGAGTACCACCGGCGACGGCTACTTGCTGTTCCGTATCGGCGACTGCGTGGCGCAGCGTAATACCCACGCTGCGATCTACGACGCCCTGCGGTTGTGCAAAGACTTCTAAGGACTTGCACATGACCCCTGTGGGAGCGGGCTTGCTCGCGAATGCATTCTGTCAGTTCTGCATGAGTTGACTGATCCAGCGCTTTCGCGAGCAAGCCCGCTCCCACAGTAATGCAGACAGTGTTTCTCCAGGCTGTACTGGTGGGAGCTTCACCATGTTGAACACCCTTCTTCCAATCCTGTTGTTCGCCGCCCTGGGCCTTGGTGTCCTCGGCGCGTTGCGGCGGGTGGCCATGTGGCGTCGGGGCCGGGCCTCGAAGGTCGATCTGCTCGGCGGCCTGTTCGCCATGCCCAAGCGCTACATGGTCGACTTGCACCACGTGGTGGCGCGGGACAAATACATCGCCAACACTCACGTCGCCACGGCCGGTGGTGCGGTGGCGTCGATCGTGCTGGCGATTCTGGTGCACGGTTTCGGACTGCATAACCGTATTCTCGGCTATGCGCTGCTGCTGATGACGGCAGTGATGTTCGTCGGGGCGATCTTCGTCTACCGGCGCCGGCTCAATCCGCCGGCACGGCTGTCGAAAGGCCCGTGGATGCGCCTGCCGAAAAGCCTGCTGGCGTTCTCCGCGTCGTTCTTCCTGGTAACCCTGCCGGTGGCCGGCATCCTCCCGGAGAACTTCGGCGGCTGGTTGCTCGCGGCGATTCTCGGGCTTGGCGTTTTGTGGGGCGTGTCGGAATTGTTCTTCGGCATGACCTGGGGCGGGCCGATGAAGCACGCGTTCGCCGGCGCGCTGCACCTGGCCTGGCACCGCCGCGCCGAACGCTTTGGCGGCGGTCGCTCCACCGGTTTGAAACCGCTGGACCTCAACGATCGATCCGCACCGCTGGGTGTGGAAAAACCCAAGGATTTCACCTGGAACCAGTTGCTCGGTTTTGACGCCTGCGTGCAGTGCGGCAAGTGCGAAGCGGCGTGCCCGGCGTTCGCTGCCGGCCAGCCGCTGAACCCGAAAAAGCTGATTCAGGACATGGTCGTCGGCCTCGCTGGCGGCACCGATGCCAACTTCGCCGGCAGCCCGTATCCGGGCAAGCCAATTGGCGAACACAGCGGCAATCCGCATCAACCGATCGTCAACGGTCTGGTCGATGCCGAGACCCTGTGGTCGTGCACCACCTGCCGCGCCTGCGTCGAGGAGTGCCCGATGATGATCGAGCACGTCGATGCCATCGTCGACATGCGCCGCCACCTGACGCTGGAAAAAGGTGCGACCCCGAACAAGGGCGCCGAAGTTCTCGAGAACCTGATCGCCACCGACAACCCCGGCGGTTTCGCCCCGGGCGGGCGGATGAACTGGGCAGCGGATCTGAATCTCAATCTGCTCAGCGAAAAGAAATCCACCGACGTGTTGTTCTGGGTCGGCGACGGCGCCTTCGACATGCGCAACCAGCGCACCTTGCGCGCGTTCGTCAAAGTGCTGAAAGCCGCGAAAATCGACTTCGCCGTACTCGGCCTGGAAGAGCGCGACAGCGGCGACGTGGCCCGTCGTCTGGGTGACGAAGCGACCTTTCAGTTGCTCGCCAAACGCAATATCCAGACCCTGGCCAAATACAGTTTCAACCGCATCGTCACCTGCGACCCCCACAGCTTCCATGTGCTGAAAAACGAGTACGGCGCGTTCGACGGCAACTACCTCGTCCAGCACCACAGCAGCTATATGGCGGAGATCATCCAGGCCGGTGCGCTGAATCTCGGTCAGCATAAAGGCAACAGCGTGACCTATCACGACCCGTGCTACCTCGGTCGCTACAACGGCGAGTACGAGGCGCCGCGTGAAGTGCTGCGCGCCCTCGGCATCGAGGTCAAAGAGATGCAACGTTCCGGCTTCCGCTCGCGCTGCTGCGGCGGCGGTGGCGGCGCGCCGATCACCGACATTCCGGGCAAGCAGCGGATTCCCGACATGCGCATGGACGACATCCGCGAGACCGGCGCCGAGCTGGTGGCCGTGGGTTGTCCACAGTGCACGGCGATGCTCGAAGGCGTGGTCGAACCGCGTCCGTTGATCAAGGACATCGCCGAGCTGGTGGCCGATGCGCTGCTCGAAGACGCCGCGCCAGGCAAGCCGACTGCACCGGCCAAACGTGAACCTGCGGAGGCCCACTGATGAGCGACATTATCCGCCGCGACCCACGCGCCGAATGGATTGCGCGTAACCGCCTGCACCCGTTGCACGCGGCGATGCAACCGGCGCAACACAGCTGGATGGGGCCTAACGGCGTCATCCGCAAGAACCTGCACGGCATCGGTTTCATCGGTCCCAACGGCATCAAGCGTATCGACCGCAGCGGCGCGCAACAGGGCGGGGCGGTCAAACGCTCGGCCACGGTTGAAGTGCAATTGCCGCTGCATCAGGTACCGGCGCCGGCGTTCTACATCAGTGTGGTGCCGGACATGGTCGGCGGTCGCTTGAGCAGCCACGACCGCGACTTGCTCGGCCTCGCTCATCAACTGGCCGGCAACGACGGCGCGGTGTTGGCGGTGGTGTTTGGCGAACACAAAGAGAACGCCTTCGCCACGGCCGGCGTTGATCGCTTGCTGGTACTGGAGGGCGACCAATTCAGCGGTTATGCACCGGAGCAACGGGTGCAGGGCCTGCGGGCTGTGGATAACCAGTTCAACCCGCGCCACTGGCTGCTGCCGGACAGCCGCAGCGGTGGCGGCGAGCTCGGCCGACGTTTTGCCGCGGCACTGGGCGAACGCCCGGCGACGCGGGTGTGGCAGGTCAAGGATCAGCAATGCATCGGTCGCGCCGGCGCAGGCCTGCAAGACCTGGCGCGGCCGGTCGCACGCTTGATTCTGGCTTCCGCCGAATGCGCAGAGCCGGTCAGCGAAACCCGTCACGAAGCCCTGCCGGTGGAGTTATCCACAACGATTGCGCGCAGCCTGTCGCGGATCGAGGATCTCGGCGCGGTAGCGGTGGATCCGGCGGCGATTCCGATGGCCGAGGCCGAATTCATTTTCTCCGGCGGCAACGGGGTCAAGGACTGGGCGCTGTTCCACCAGACAGCTGCGGCGCTCGGCGCCACCGAAGGCGCCTCGCGGGTGGCGGTGGACGATGGCTTCATGGCGCGTGATCGGCAGGTCGGTGCGTCCGGTACCTGGGTCACCGCACGGGTTTATGTGGCTGTGGGTATCTCCGGGGCGATCCAGCACCTGCAAGGCATTGGTGCCTGCGACAAGGTGGTGGCGATCAATCTCGACCCCGGTTGCGACATGATCAAACGCGCCGATCTTTCGGTGATTGGCGAAAGCGCAGAAATTCTTCAGGCGTTAATCGCGGCGGTAGCGGCTTACCGCAACGAAGCCAAGCGCGATGCGGCTTAAGGAACGGGTTATGAGCACAAAGATCATCAGTCTGGTTTCCATCGGTGCGCACCCGACGTCGGGCCGGCCACGCCGCGCCGAACAGGATGCCCGCGCCGTGGAACTGGGCCTGCAACTCGCTGGGGATAACCTGCAAGTGCTGCATGCCGGGGACGTCGCGGAACCTGCGCTGCGCGCCTATCTGGGCATGGGCCTGGAACAGCTGCATGTGCTGGAGCAACCCGCTGGCGCCGACGCCTTGCCGGCGCTGACCGCGTATCTGCGCGAGGCTGGCGCTCAGGTGGTGCTGACCGGCAGTCAGGCGGAAACCGGTGAGGGCTCGGGCATGTTGCCGTTCCTGCTCGCCGAAGGGCTGGGCTGGCCGTTGGTGGTGGGGCTGGCGCAGGTCGAGTCGATCACCGACGGCTCGGCGCTGGTGCTGCAAGCCTTGCCCCGTGGGCAGCGGCGGCGGTTGAAGGTGCGCTTGCCGTTTCTGGCGACTGTGGATAACGCCGCGCCCAAGCCGCGGCAGAGTGCGTATGGCCCGGCGCAGCGTGGCGTGTTGAACGCCGAAGACGTGGAGGTGCTGGATGATGAATTGCTGGCGGTTGCCACGTTGCAACCGGCCAAGCCAAGGCCGAAACGCCTGAAGGTGATCAAGGCCAAGAGCGGCGCTGACCGGATGAAAGCTGCCACCGCCAAAGCGAGTGGCGGCGGTGGGCAGGTGCTCAAAGGCGTGACCGCGCAGGCCGGGGCGGACGCGATTCTCAAACTCCTGATCGAAGAAGGCGTCGTCCGCTAGCCACAATCCTCCAGACACTGAACACCCCCTGTGGGAGCGGGCTTGCTCGCGAAAGCGTCGTTTCAGCTGCATCAAAGTTGAATGACCCACCGCTTTCGCGAGCAAGCCCGCTCCCACATTGGTTAAGGGGGCAGCAGATCTCAGTGTGTTTACCCACAATCCCTGTTGGCGGATCTGTGGATAACGTGTTCGCCCATCCCCAGACCCCACGCCAATCAAGCCCTGTAGCCGTCCGGTTAAAAAACGACCAACCTAAGTCACGGTTTTTCCGGGCTTTTTCTCCTGAATAACTTTGCAAGTTGCCCCCAATCTCTGTTGGCGCTTCTGTGGACAAGATGTTCGCTGTCCGCTGCAAGCCATATAGAACGTGGCCTGTAGAGATTTGGTCAATAAGTGATCAATTGGGCTTTTCAGGCTGATAATTCCTGCGCAAACCCCGATTTCACACAGCCCCCAGCGCTTTTCCACAGCATCCGCAAAGTTACCCCCGAAGTCTGTTGGCGCTTCTGTGGATAACGTGTTCGCCATCCTCTACAGGCCAAGTGAAACGTGGCTTGCAGGGTGTTGATTAAAAAACAGCCAATCCGGCGCGCAATCCGTCCTTCTGGATAAGTCACGATTTTTCTTCACAAATCAGTCAGTTATTTTTCCACTCATCCACAGTTACCCCCATTTGCTGTAGGTGGCTATGTGGATAAGTTGTTCGCCAAACCCTGCAGGCCCCGCCAGGCATAGTCCAAACAGCAATTGATCAGATTTCATACAGTTCTAAGGCGTTGCCTTGACTTCGATTCCTGCGCTGTCTTCACTGCAATGGCACAAGGACAGCCGTCACTTATCCACATCAGGTTCTGGGAGAACGCATGATGGATAGCCGCCCACACCGCCATCCCCCCTCGCCACGCAAGCGCACGTTACGTCGTGCGGCCAATCAACACGCTCGCCTGTAGCGTCGATTCCTGTTCATACCGCTGTGCTGTCGCCGGGTTTGCCCCGGAGGCCAGGTGCTCGTTCGCCCATTGATTGCAGGCAACCGCAGAGTTGCCCCATCAGCCTGAGAAAGGATCAGTCTCATGACACGCATCGCAACGCCCATCAGCGAGATCAAGGAACACTACGACGTCATTGTCATCGGCTCCGGTTATGGCGGCGGCATTGCTGCGTCGCGCCTGTCCCGGGCGGGTAAGCAGGTGTGCCTGCTGGAGCGGGGCCGGGAGATCCAGCCCGGCGAATACCCCAACACGATGATTGCCGCGACCGAAGAATTGCAGGTGCACGACCCCGACGGCCATATCGGTTCGCGCACCGGACTGTTCGACCTGCACGTGAATGCGCAGCAGAACGTGGTGGTCGGTTGCGGCCTCGGCGGTACGTCGCTGATCAATGCCAACGTCGCGCTTGAACCCGAGCCCGGGGTATTTGATGACCCACGCTGGCCTCAAGCCGTGCGCGAACACCGAGACACCTTGCTCAAGGACGGTTACGCCCGCGCCCGGGAAATGCTCAAGCCCAATCCGTACCCGAACAACGCGCCGAACCTGCCCAAGCTCGACGCCAACAAAAAGTCTGCGGACTACCTCAAGCAGGGCGCGCATTTCTACAAGCCGCCGATCAACGTGACCTTCGACAAACTGCCGAACAACCTCAACCACGTCGGCGTCGAACAGCTGCCGTGCAATCAGTGCGGCGACTGTGTCTCGGGCTGTAACAACAAGGCCAAGAACACCACGCTGATGAACTATCTGCCAGACGCCTGGAACCACGGCGCGGAGATTTTCTGTCAGGCCGAGGTGCGCTATCTGGAGCGCGATGGCGATGGCTGGATCGTGCACTTCCAGTATCTCGACAGCGGTCGCGAGAAATTCGACGCGCCAACGTTGTTTGTGAAGGCCGATATCGTCGTGGTCTCCGCCGGCACCCTCGGCTCCACCGAGATTCTTCTGCGCTCGCGGGACAAGGGCCTGGTGATGTCCGGCCAGCTCGGCGAGAACATGAGCGGCAACGGCGACATCCTCGGCTTCGGCCACAACTGCGAGCAGACCATCAATGGCATCGGTTTCGGCGCGCACTCGGCCAAGGAGCTGCAGCCGGTTGGCCCGTGCATCACCTCGGTCATCGACATGCGCACCGAAGGTGACTGGCGCAGCCGCATGGTCATCGAGGAGGGTTCGATCCCCGGCGCCCTCGGCCGGCCGATGGTGCCGGCGATGGCCGGTTTTGCCGAGATGATCGGTGTGGCCACTGACGACAGTTTCAGCGGCAAGCTCGGCTACAAGGAACGCGAAGCCGAAAGCTTTCTGCGCGGCCCGTATTACGGCGCGCTGCACAACATGCAGACCTACCTGATCATGAGCCACGACAGCGGCCAGGGCCGGATGCTTCTCGACAACAAGGACCAGTTGCGTATCGACTGGCCGGGCGTCGGCGAACAGGAAAACTTCAAACTCGGCAATGAGCGTCTGTACCAGAGCACCAAGGCGTTGGGCGGGGTCTGGGTCGAGAATCCGATCTGGACCCAACTGCTCAAGCACAGCATCGTCTCGGTGCATCCGCTGGGCGGTTGCGTGATGGGCGAGGACGCCGCGCAAGGCGTGGTCAATCACAAGGGTCAGGTGTTCAGCGGCGCCAACGGCACTGACGTCTACGCCAGCCTCTACGTGACCGACGGCGCGGTGATCCCGACCTCGCTGGCGGTCAATCCGCTGCTGACCATCTCCGCCGTGAGTGAACGCAACATGGGCCTGCTGGCCGCCGACCGTGGCTGGAAGATCGACTACACGCTGCCGTCGGCACCGCGCAAACAGGTGGCACCACCCACTCTCGGCGTGCAGTTCACCGAGACCATGAAAGGCTATTTCTCCCGCGCCTTCACCGCCGCGCAAAGCACCGATCTGAAAGTCTACGAAGCGGCGGCCAAACGCGGTGAGGCAGATAATTCGCCGATCGACTTTACCCTGACCATCACCGCCAACGACCTCAACCGGATGATCAAGGAACCGGAGCACGCCGCGACCATTGTCGGTACGGTCAATGCCCCGGCACTGTCGCCACAGCCGCTGACCGCCAGCAATGGCGTGTTCAACCTGTTCGAGCAATTCGAGCAGCAGGTCGACACACGCCACATGAAATACGACATGAAACTGACCGCCGAGGACGGCAACGACTATTTCTTCAGCGCATTCAAGACTGTGCCGGAAGACAATGGCGTGCTGAATATCTGGCACGACACCAGCACCTTGTACGTGACCCTGTATCGCGGGCCGGACAAGAGCGGCGAGGTGATCGGCTCCGGGGTGATGCACATTCATCCGACCGATTTCGCCAAGCAGATGACCACCATGAAAGTGCTCAACGCGCGCAACGAGCGCGAGCGCATCGAAGGCCTGGCGCGCTTCGGCAAGTTCTTCGCCGGAATTCTCTGGGAGAGTTACGGCGGAGTGTTTGCCGGTGATGTCTACTTCAATCCCGACGCGCCGCCACGGTTGAAACGGCCGCTGGATGCGCCGACCCCGGCGGTGCATTTCTTCCCCACCGAGGACGGCGTCGAACTGCGCCTGACCCGCTATCGGGCCGGCAGCAAAGGCCCGGTGATGCTGGTGCATGGCCTGGGCGTTGGTTCAAATATCTTTTCCACCGACACCATCCAGACCAACCTGTTGGAGTACCTGTGCAAGCACGACTATGACGTGTGGCTGCTGGATTTCCGCGTGAGCATTCTGCTGCCGGCGAGCAAGAAAGAATGGAACGGCGACCAGATTGCCCAGTACGACTTCAAGGCTGCCATCGCGCAGATTCAGCGGGAGACCCAGGCCAAAGACGTGCAATGCGTGGTGCATTGCTACGGCGCGACCACGTTCTTCATGTCGTTGCTGGCGGGGCTGCAGGGCGTGCGTTCGGTGGTCTGCTCGCAGATTGCCGCTGACACCGTGGTCGCCACGGCTACCGGGTTGAAGGCCGGTCTGCACCTGCCGGGGATGCTCGATGCGATCGGCATCAAGTCGATGACGGCGTACGCCGACAGCAAGGAAAACTGGTTCAACCGCCTCTACGACAAGGCCCTCAACGGCTACGCGCGGATCGAGGCGCAGGGCTATTGCACCAATCCGGTGTGCCACCGCATCACCTTCATGTACGCCTCGCTGTATCGCCACGACACCCTCAACGAAACCCTGCACGACAACCTGCACGAACTGTTCGGCGAGTCGAACATCGAGACCTTCGAGCACCTGGCGCTGATCGTGCGCAAAGGGCATCTGGTGGATTTCAAAGGCAACGATGTGTACATGCCGCACTTCGACCGGCTGAGCATGCCGATCTGCTTTATCAGCGGTGCGGAGAACCAGTGTTACCTGCCAGAAAGCACGCTGAAGACTTACCAGCGAGTCTGCGAAGTCCACGGGCCGGAGCGCTACAGCCGGCATGTGGTGCCGGGCTACGGCCACATCGACTGCATGTTCGGCAAGAACGCGGTGGTGGATGTGTATCCGATCATCCTTGAACACCTGGAGAAAACGGCCCTCGGTTGATGAAGTTTTTCTGTGGCGAGGGAGCTTGCTCCCGCTGGGCTGCGAAGCGGCCCCAAAATCTGAGCGTGCGGTTTTCCTGAAACACCGCATCTGCCGGGTTTACGACGGCTGCGCCGCCGAGCGGGAGCAAGCTCCCTCGCCACAAAAGCTCATCACACAGAGGGGCTCTCCTAAGGTCTGCACAAGGAAATGGATGACATGGATACCTGTATCCGCTGGTTTCAACGCTTCATCTGGATCGGCATTGCAATGAACATGGTGTTCGCGATTCCGGCGCTGTTTGCGCCGGGATTGCTGACATCGGTGGTCGGCCTGCCGCCGCAACTCTCCGACCCGTGGCTGGAAAACGCCGGGATGCTGCTGGTGGGCATCAGCGTGTTTTACATGCCGTCGGGCTTCAACGCGCCGCGCTACGTGGTGCATTCCTGGTTGTGCGTACTGACGCGGCTGATCGCCGTGGTGTTCTGGATTTACCTGATCAATACGAGCATTCAGGGTTCGGTGTTCGTGCCGATGCTGATGGGCGATCTGAGCTTCTTTCTGATTCTCGGCATTCTGCTGTACCTGGGCACCACGCCCGAGCACCGACCATGGGCGTTGCTCTGCGATGGCTGGCGCGAGTGGCGCGCGGCCTGGGCGCGGCAATGGCAGAGCCACGCCTTCAAGGTCGGCACCTTGATCGTGGTGGCGCTACTGGGTTTCATCGGTTACGAAACCTGGTACCAGATGCTGCGCGTGGTGCCGGAGCAGGAATACGCCTCCGACGAAGACCACTACAAATACGCCGCCATCGGCTTGGGCATCGAAGCGCGGATCCCGTATTACCTGTTCGCCGTGCTGCCGCAGATGTGCCCGGAAAAGATGCCCAAACCCGGCGGCTGGGAAGTGTTCGGCTTCCTCTATGAAAACGGCAAGGACCTGCCGATCGGCATGGCCAAGCGACAAATCGGTTACCCGACCGTAGAGCCGAACTGCGCGCTGTGCCACACCGGCTCCTACCGGGCCAATGCCAGCGACGTCGCGGTCAACGTGCCGAGCGCACCGGCCAACACCCTGCAACTGCAAGCCTTCCAGTGGTACGCCTACGATTGCGCCAGCGATCCGAAATTCACCACCGACGCGGTGATGGCGGCGATCAACAGCAAATTCCAGCTGGGCTTTTTCGAGAAGCTCTACAACCGCTACCTGATCATCCCGATGGCCAAGAGCGCGCTGCTCAAACAGAAACAGGCCTATGCCTGGCAGAAGTTGCGGCCCGCTCAGGGGCCGGGCCGCACCGACACCTTCAACCCGACGAAAATGGTGGTGTTCGGCTTCCCGGATGACTCGACCATCGGCACCGTCGACCTGCCGCAAGTGTGGAACCAGAAGCCGCGGGAGTCGATGTACCTGCACTGGGACGGCAATAACAACAAGATCCACGAGCGCAACTACGCCGCCGCCATGGCCGTGGGCGCGACCCCGGAATCGGTGCTGCCACCGAGCTTCAACCGGGTGACCAACTGGCTGCTCGGGCACAAGCCGCCGGCGTGGCCGTGGGCGCTGGATCAAGCGAAAGTCGCCCAGGGCAAACCGATCTGGGAAGCCAATTGCGCCGGTTGCCATGACTTCGGGCGTGCCGACACCGGGCAGGTCACCACCAACATCGATCAACTCGGCACCGATCCGCATCGGCTGGACTCGTTCACCACCGGTCTGGTGACGGCGTTCCACACCTTCAAGAAACCGCCGTTCGACTTCGGCGCGTATCGCAAGACCCAGAGCTACAGCAACACGCCGACTGACGGCATCTGGCTGCGCGCGCCGTATCTGCACAACGGTTCGGTACCGACCCTGTGGGATCTGTTGCAACCGCCGGAAAAACGTCCGGTGGTGTTCATCACCGGGTCAGACGTCTACGACCCGGTCAACGTCGGTTTCGTCACCAGCGGCGCCCAGGCCAAGGCCTCGGCGGACTTCAAATACGACACGCGGCTGGAGGGCAACCACAACACCGGTCACTTGTATGGCACGCAGCTTTCGGACGACGACAAGCGTGCGTTGATCGAATTCATGAAAACCCTGTGAGCCCTTACGGATAGAGGATTACGCCATGTCACTGGTCAGTCATTGGGAACACGAGTACGACAAGGTCAAACTGCGCCTTCACGGCTTGTTCACGCGTATGGAAATGGCCTGGATGAAGCTCATCAGCGAACTTGAACCGAAGGAGTTCGAGGCCATTATCAAGTTGCTACAGCGTGGTCACGATCAGGCGCAGTACGTGCTGAAAAACGGCGAGTTGCCGGACGACGAACCGGCGGTGCCGTGGGAATTGTCCCATGGCCTGTCGATCCTGCGTATCGGCAACGCGATGCCGCTGCCGCAATCGTCGGATCAACTGCAAACCCGGGTGTTGAAGGACGGCAGCTTGTTGGGTTGTCGCAAGTGGGAACTGCTCGATCTGCTGTGGAGCGAGGCGCTGCTGAAGTGGATCGAAAACCTGCGTCACCACGCGACCTTCGGCACCGATCCGGCGGTGGTGCAGATGGAGCGCGACGTGACCCTGGCGATTGCCGGCGACTGGGGCACCGGCCCCTTTGACAGTCATGCGCCGGCGGTTTCAGTCGCCAACCAGATGCAACTGGCGCAAGCCGATTTCACCATCCATCTGGGTGACGTGTATTACGCCGGCAGCCATTCGCAGGAAGACGTCGACATGGCCGGTTGGCCGATGGGCAGCCACGGCTCGTTCACCCTCAACTCCAACCACGAGATGTACAGCGGCGCCCATGGCTATTTCAAGGAACTGGCCAAGCGCTTTCCGGGGCAGCAGGGCACCAGTTATTTCGCCTTGATCAACGACGACTGGCTGGTGGTCGGCCTCGATTCGGCCTACGCCTCGGATGCGATGAACCTGTACATGGATGGCACGCTGAATGAGCCGCAGATCGTGTGGATGAAAGGCCTGCCGAAACGCAAAAAGATCATGGTGCTGAGCCATCACCAGGGCTTCGATATTTCCGGGCACAACAAGACCGCGCTGTATCAACCGGTGTGCGATGCACTGGGGCGCGAGCCGGATTATTGGTACTGGGGACATCTGCACAACGGCATCGTCTACGCACAACAGGGCGGTTTGCATGCGCGCTGCGCCGGGCATGGGGCGATTCCATACGGCAACGCCAGCGAGCTGGACGGGCATTCGCGGGTGTTGTGGTCGGAGACGCAGGATGCCAACGACCCGGACTATCCGCAGCGGGTGTTGAATGGCTACGCGAAAATCAGGCTGGTGGGGGAGGATATTTTTGAGGAGTTTATTGGCGAGGATGGCAGTGTGAGGTGGTCATCCAAGTGAGGCGGTGACCGGACCGGCCTCTTCGCGAGCAAGCCCGCTCCCACAGGTGGAATGCATTCCAAATGTGGGAGCGGGCTTGCTCGCGAAGCTTTTGCCTTTGATCTTAGCCCTGAACCGGGACGCCCTTGAGGTACGGCGCCGGCTCGGCCCCAAGGTTGTTGAGCATCCGCTCGCTGTACCAATCCACGAAGTTGACCACGCCAAACTCATAGGTCTTCGAGTACGGCCCAGGCTGATAGGCGGTGGAGTTGATCCCGCGCTGGTTCTCTTCGGCCAGACGCCGGTCCTGATCGTTGGTCGCGTCCCACACCTGGCGCATGCGCTCGACGTCGTAATCCACGCCTTCAACCGCGTCCTTGTGCACCAGCCACTTGGTGGTGACCATGGTTTCCTGGGCGCTGATCGGCCACACGGTGAAGACGATGATGTGGTCGCCCATGCAGTGGTTCCACGAGTGCGGCAGGTGCAGGATGCGCATCGAACCGAGGTCGGGGTTCTTGATCCGGCCCATCAGTTTGGCGCAGCCCTGTTTGCCGTCCAGGGTCATCGACACGGTGCCCTTGAGCAGCGGCATGCGCACGATACGGTTGCGCAGGCCGAAACTGGCGTGGGCGTAAGGGATCTTCTCGGCTTCCCACGCCGCGGCGGAGGCGGCGACGTGATCCTTGAACGCCTGATCGGCGCGCGGGTCGGTGACGTCGTCCCATTCCAGCAGGGTCTTCAGCAGTTCCGGGTGCGACGCGTTGCAGTGGTAGCACTCGCGGTTGTTTTCCAGCACCAGTTTCCAGTTGGCCTTTTCCATCAAGGTGGTGGTGATCGCCACCTTGGTGTTCTCCATGTCGTACGGTTCCATGTAGTGGTTCAGTGTCGACAGGAAGTCATCAATGGCCGGCGGATTCTCCGCCAGGCTGATGAAGATGTAGCCGCCGGCAGTCTTCACGTTCACCGGTTTGAGGCCGTACTGTTTCATGTCGAAGTCGGCACCCATCTCGGTGCCGGCGAACAGCAGACGACCGTCCAGCTCATAGGTCCACTGGTGGTAGTGGCAGACCAGTTTGGCAACCTTGCCCTTGTCGCTGGTGCACAGGCGCGAGCCACGGTGGCGGCAGACGTTGTGGAAGGCGTGGACTACGCCGTCAGCGCCACGAATGACGATGATCGGGTTCTTGCCGACCTGCAGGGTCAGGTAGTTGCCCTTGGCCGGGATCTCGCAGGTCATGCCGGCGATCAACCACTCTTTCTGGAAGATCTCCTGCATGTCGATATCGAACAGGCGCTCATCGCTGTAGAACGGTTGCGGCAGGGAAAAGGTGCGCTCGCGCTCTTGCAGCATCTGTGCGGTGGCCTTGCGTGCGGGTTCCAGCGGATCGCCCAGGCTGATTTTTGCGGTGACGTCCATCGATGTATTCCTCAAGGCCATCTGCGTGGCCGCGAAAGTGGCTGATCAGGGTTGCTACGCAAGGTGTAAAGAATCTGTTTGATGTGAGGCGAGTGTGGGGCCGGCGCTGGGCGGAACCTTATCCATGGGCGACATGGTGCAATCTGTTCCCGACGCGCAACCCCCGGTGGTTGGGGGCTGGTCGCGATAAGCATGCCGATGTCGCGGATAGGTAAACGGGCGGTCTGCGCTATACGCAGAATCGCCACATGAAGGCCGACAGTCGGCCGTGGAGAACAGCATGTCCAACAGCTTCCTGAATCCGGTCACCACCCAGACCTGGGCCAATGGCCGACACATCGTCCGTTGCGTCAAAGTCATCCAGGAAACCTGGGACGTGCGCACCTTCTGTTTCATGGCCGACCAGCCGATCCTGTTCTTCTTCAAGCCCGGGCAGTTCGTGACCCTGGAGCTGGAAATCGACGGCCAGCCGATCATGCGCTCGTACACCATTTCCAGTTCGCCGTCGGTGCCGTACAGCTTCTCGGTGACGATCAAACGGGTGCCGGGCGGCAAGGTCTCCAACTGGCTGCACGACACCTTGCATGAAGGCCAGGAGCTGGCGGTGCACGGCCCGGTCGGGCTGTTCAACGCGATCGACTTCCCGAGTCCGAAAGTGCTGTATCTCAGCGGCGGCGTGGGGATCACCCCGTGCATGTCGATGGCGCGCTGGTTCTACGACACCAACGCCAACGTCGACATGACCTTTATCCACAGCGCGCGCTCGCCAAAAGACATCATTTATCACCGTGAGCTGGAGCACATGGCGTCGCGAATCGACAACTTCAGCCTGCACCTGATCTGCGAGAAACACGGGCTGGGCGAGCCGTGGGCCGGCTATCGCGGCTACCTCAATCACAAGATGCTCGAACTGATGGTGCCGGACTTCCTCGAACGCGAAGTGTTCTGCTGCGGCCCGACGCCGTACATGACCGCGGTCAAGCGCTTGCTGGAAGCCGCCGGTTACGACATGTCGCGGTATCACGAGGAATCCTTCGGCGCCACGCCACCCGAGGCCCGCGCTGACGCAGTTGAACAGGCCGAGCAGGCGGCCGAGGCACCGGAAATCGACGCAGCGGATCTGCATCAGGTCGAGTTCACCGCCTCCGGCAAGAGCATTCGCGTGGGCCCGGGCGAAACCGTGCACGCAGCCGCGGCCAAGCTTGGCCTGATGATCCCGAAAGCCTGCGGCATGGGGATTTGCGGCACGTGCAAGGTGCTCAAGCTCGGTGGCGAAGTGGAGATGGAGCACAACGGCGGGATCACCGAGGACGACGAGGCGGAAGGGTTCATCCTGTCGTGCTGCAGCGTGCCGAAGGGCGACGTGCGGATCGAATTCTAAGGATCGATGCAAATCCCCTGTGGGAGCGGGCTTGCTCGCGAAAGCGTCGGATCAGTCGGCAAACGTGTTGAATGACACACCGCTTTCGCGAGCAAGCCCGCTCCCACAGGGGGATGTGTTTTCAATCGATGAACAGGTCGGGCATCAGTGCGGCGTCGCTGTCCGGTTCGAAGCGGTAATGATCGAATTCGGTCACGCCGTTTTCTCGCAAAATCTCCTCATCAATCAACAGCCGACCGCTGATCTGCCGCCCGCTGCTGCTCAGGATCACATGCGCCGCATCCGCCATGATCGCCGGCGTGCGCGCATGCTTGAACGACTCGCGGCTACCCAGCTGAAACTCGATCGCCGCCGTGGCAATCATCGTCTGCGGCCACAGCGAATTGACGCTGATCCCGTAATTGGCGAATTCCTCGCTCATGCCCACCGTCAGCATGCTCATGCCGTATTTGGTCACGGTGTAGGGGCTGTACTGGGCGAACCATTTGCTTGCCAGATTCAGCGGCGGCGACAGGTTGAGGATGTGTCCGGCGGATTTTTTCAGATAGGGCAGGGCGGCCTGGCTGCACAGCAGCACCGCGCGGGTGTTGATCTGGTGCATCAGGTCGAAGCGTTTGAGTTCGATGTGTTGCACGCCTGTCAACTTGATCGCCCCGGCGTTATTGATCAGCGCATCGATGCCGCCGAAATGCTCGTTGGCCTGGGCCAGTGCACTGCGCACCGCGTCTTCATCACGCACGTCCAGTTGCAGCGCCAATGCCTTGCCGCCAGCGGCTTCGACTTCTGCGGCGACGCTGTGGATGGTGCCGGGCAATTTCGGATGAGCTTCGGCGCTCTTGGCCGCAATCACGATATTGGCCCCGTCCTTGGCGGCCCGCAGCGCAATCTCACGGCCGATGCCACGGCTGGCGCCGGTGATGAACAGGGTTTTGCCTTGTAGCGACATGCCGATGCTCCTGCTTGTTGTTATGTGAGCGGGGGCTCGACAGACAATGTAGACCAAGCAGCTGGCGGGGTAGGGGCGGCGAAGTGGACTTGTGGCGAGGGAGCTTGCTCCCGCTCGGCTGCGCAGCAGTCGTAAACCCGGGCAATGCGGTGTGTCTGACGAACCGCACGCTCAGGTTTTGGGGCTGCTACGCAGCCCAGCGGGAGCAAGCTCCCTCGCCACAGGGGATCAACTCATTACCGGAGATCCCCTCATCCAGGCGTTCATTTGCCAAGGAATCAGGCCGACATCACTTCGCGGATGTCAAGGGCCAGTTCGCGTACGCGTTCTTCTTCGGTGTCCCACGAACACATGAAACGTGCGCCGCCCTTGCCGATGAAGGTGTAGAAGCGCCAGTTTTTTGCGGTCAGCGCGGCGATGGCCGGTTCCGAGAGTTGCAGGAATACGCCGTTGGCCTGCACCGGGAACATCAGTTCCACGCCCGGAATGTCGCTGACCAACTCGGCCAGCAGTTGCGCGCAGTGGTTGGCGTGGCGAGCGTATTTGAGCCAGGCGTCGTTTTCGAGGATGCCGACCCACGGTGCCGAGAGGAAGCGCATTTTCGACGCCAGTTGCCCGGCCTGTTTGCAGCGGTAGTCGAAGTCTTCGGCCAGTTTGTGGTTGAAGAACAGAATCGCTTCACCCACGGCCATGCCGTTTTTCGTACCGCCGAAGCACAGCACGTCGACGCCGGCCTTCCAGGTCAGATCGGCCGGCGAGCAGCCGAGGAAGGCGCAGGCGTTGGAGAAACGCGCGCCGTCCATGTGCAGGTGCAGGCCCAGTTCCTTGCAGGTGGCGCTGATGGCGCGGACTTCTTCAGGGGTGTAGACGCTGCCGACTTCAGTGGCCTGAGTCAGGGTCACGACGCGCGGTTTCGGGTAGTGGATGTCCTGGCGCTTGAGCGCGACTTCGCGGATCGACTGCGGGGTGATCTTGCCGTTTTCGGTGCCGGCGATCAGCAGTTTCGAGCCGTTGGAGAAGAATTCCGGTGCGCCGCATTCGTCGGTTTCGACGTGGGCGGTTTCCGAGCAGATCACACTGTGGTAACTCTGGCACAGTGATGACAGCGCCAGCGAGTTGGCGGCGGTGCCGTTGAAGGCGAAGAACACTTCGCAGTCGGTTTCGAACAATTTGCGGAAATAGTCCGAAGCGCGCGCGGTCCATTCATCGTCGCCATAAGCGCGCTGGTGGCCGTGGTTGGCCTGTTCCATGGCAGCCCAGGCTTCAGGGCAGATACCGGAATAGTTGTCGCTGGCGAATTGTTGGCTCTTGTCGGTCATGGCCGGCTTCCGTGGTCGAGACTCTTGTGAAGGCTCGTGGTCAATGATGGTGCGCACTTTACCGAAGATCTTCCGGGGAGCACACGGGATGTCGCTGTCAGAAAATTACCAGTTTGTGGCCCGATTATGCACGTGACTAAACGCGACGGCGCGCTGGATTTGCTCAAGTGGCTGGCGCTGCTGAGCATGCTGCTCGATCACCTGCGATATGTCGGGATCAGCGCCGATTGGCTGTATGTGCCGGGGCGTCTGGCGTTCCCGTGGTTCTGTCTGGCGATGGCGGCGAACCTTGCCCGGGCCGGTGCGCAGAAGACCGAGTGGCGCTATCTGGGCTGGTTGTTGCTGTTCAGCCTGGTCAGCGAGATTCCCTACCGCTTGTACATTCCTGATCCCGACACCATGAACGTGATGCCCACGCTGGCGCTCGGTTTGCTGGTGGCGCGAGGGTGGCAGGATCGAACCTTGCTATCGCGCCTGTTGGGCGTCGGTGCCTTGCTGCTGGCGGCGTTGTTTTCGCAGTGGCTGATGTTCGGCGTGTTTGGCGTGTTGCTGCCGCTGGCGCTGCTGTGGGTGATCCGTCGCCCCTGGTACTTCGGCCTGCTGCCGGGGCTGGTGTGTCTGGCGGGGAATCAGTGGCAGGTGCTGTATGAGGCGGCGGAGTTTGGTAACTACGTGGCGGTGTTCGGCATCGCGGCATGCCTGATTGCGCCAATGCTCGGGCTGTTCTTGTTGCGACACTTCAGATCTATCCATCCGCTGCCCATGCGCCGTTGGGCGTACGCGCTCTATCCCCTGCATTTCCTCTTGCTGCTCGCCATTCGCACGGCCTGCACATAACCCCTGTGGGAGCGGGCTTGCTCGCGAAAGCGGTGAATCAGACGGCATAGATGGCGACTGACACACCGCTTTCGCGAGCAAGCCCGCTCCCACAAGGGATCGGCGTGGATTCAATCGGTCATTTCCCGCCATGTCGTAAACGCACCTTTGCGTGGCGTCCGTAGGCATTTGAGCTGTCTGCGCCGGTCATACCATCGCATCAAAGGGCACCGTCGCAAGCCGCGTGCCTGACCAAGACAAAATGGCGCACTGCCGCCGCTGGGAGAGACGCGATGTTCAGCAAGCAAGACCAGATCCAGGGTTATGACGATGCACTGCTGGCGGCGATGAATGCCGAGGAGCAACGTCAGGAAGATCACATCGAGCTGATCGCGTCGGAAAACTACACCAGCAAACGCGTGATGGAAGCGCAAGGCAGCGGCCTGACCAACAAGTACGCCGAAGGCTATCCGGGCAAGCGCTACTACGGCGGCTGCGAGCATGTGGATAAAGTCGAAGCGCTGGCCATCGAACGCGCCAAGCAGTTGTTCGGCGCCGATTACGCCAACGTCCAGCCGCACTCCGGTTCCTCGGCCAACAGCGCGGTGTACCTGGCGCTGATCCAGCCGGGCGACACCATTCTCGGCATGAGCCTGGCCCACGGCGGCCACCTGACCCACGGCGCGAAAGTGTCGTCCTCGGGCAAGCTGTACAACGCGGTGCAGTACGGGATCAACACCGATACCGGGCTGATCGATTACGACGAAGTCGAGCGTCTGGCCGTCGAGTGCAAGCCGAAGATGATCGTCGCCGGTTTCTCCGCTTATTCGAAGACCCTGGATTTCCCGCGCTTCCGCCAGATCGCTGACAAGGTCGGCGCGCTGCTGTTCGTCGACATGGCCCACGTGGCCGGTCTGGTCGCTGCTGGCCTGTACCCGAACCCGCTGCCGTACGCTGACGTGGTCACCACCACCACGCACAAGACCCTGCGCGGTCCGCGTGGCGGGCTGATCCTGGCCAAGTCCAACGAAGAGATCGAGAAGAAGCTCAACGCCGCGGTATTCCCCGGGGCCCAGGGCGGCCCGCTGATGCACGTCATCGCCGGTAAAGCGGTGTGCTTCAAGGAAGCGCTGGAGCCAGGCTTCAAGGCCTATCAGCAGCAAGTGATCGACAACGCCAAGGCGATGGCCAGCGTGTTTATCAAACGTGGCTACGATGTAGTGTCCGGCGGTACCGACAACCACCTGTTTCTGGTCAGCCTGATCCGTCAGGGCCTGACCGGCAAGGATGCTGACGCCGCCCTCGGCCGTGCGCACATCACCGTCAACAAGAACGCCGTGCCGAACGACCCGCAATCGCCGTTCGTGACCTCGGGCCTGCGCATCGGCACCCCGGCCGTCACCACCCGCGGCTTCAAGGTCGCCCAGTGCGAAGTGCTGGCCGGCTGGATCTGCGACATCCTCGACAACCTCGGTGACGCCGACGTTGAAGCGAATGTGGCCAAGAACGTCGCGGCACTGTGCGCTGACTACCCGGTTTATCGCTGAGCGGTTTGGAGTAAATGACTATGCAACGCTATTCGGGCTTCGGCCTCTTCAAACACTCCCTCAGCCACCACGAGAACTGGCAGCGCATGTGGCGCACGCCGACGCCGAAGAAGGTCTACGACGTGGTCATCGTTGGCGGCGGCGGGCACGGTCTGGCGACCGCCTACTATCTGGCGAAAGAGCACGGCATCACCAACGTGGCCGTGGTCGAGAAGGGCTGGCTGGGCGGCGGTAACACCGCGCGCAACACCACCATCGTGCGTTCCAACTACCTGTGGGACGAGTCGGCGCACCTGTACGAACACGCGATGAAACTGTGGGAAGGCCTGTCGCAGGACCTGAACTACAACGTGATGTTCTCCCAGCGCGGCGTCTACAACCTGTGCCACACCCTGCAGGACATCCGTGATTCCGAGCGTCGGGTCAGCGCCAACCGCCTCAACGGCGTTGACGGCGAACTGCTCAATGCCAAGCAAGTGGCCGACGAGATTCCGTACCTCGACTGCTCGAAAAACACCCGCTACCCGGTGATGGGCGCGACCGTTCAGCGTCGCGGCGGCGTCGCCCGTCACGATGCCGTGGCCTGGGGTTTTGCCCGTGCCGCCGACGCCTTGGGCGTGGACTTGATCCAGCAGACCGAAGTCATCGGTTTCCGCAAGGAAAACGGCGTGTGCATCGGCGTTGAAACCAACAAGGGTTTCATCGGCGCCAAGCGTGTCGGTGTGGTCACCGCCGGTAACTCCGGGCACATGGCCAAGCTCGCCGGTTTCCGTCTGCCGATCGAATCCCACCCGCTGCAAGCGCTGGTGTCCGAGCCGATCAAACCGATTATCGACAGCGTGATCATGTCCAACGCCGTGCACGGTTACATCAGCCAGTCGGACAAGGGCGACCTGGTGATCGGCGCCGGCATCGACGGCTACAACGGCTACGGCCAGCGCGGTTCGTACCCGGTGATCGAGCACACCATTCAGGCCATCGTCGAGATGTTCCCGGTGCT
The DNA here is from genome assembly GCF_057799175.1 of Pseudomonas sp. 14P5.3.2. Lineage (NCBI taxonomy): Bacteria > Pseudomonadati > Pseudomonadota > Gammaproteobacteria > Pseudomonadales > Pseudomonadaceae > Pseudomonas > Pseudomonas sp. 14P5.3.2. Next base: position 81,350 of record NZ_JBYOKU010000008.1, read on the forward strand.
GTCGCGGGTGCGCATGAACCGCCAGTGGGGCGGCATCGTCGACACCACCCCGGACGCTTGCCCGATCATTTCGAAAACCCCGGTGCCGAACATGTTCTTCAACTGCGGTTGGGGCACCGGTGGCTTCAAGGCGACTCCCGGCTCGGGCAACGTGTTTGCCGCCAGCCTCGCCAAGGGTGAAATGCACCCGTTGGCTGCACCGTTTTCCATCGACCGGTTCCACAACGGCGCACTCATCGACGAACACGGCGCTGCTGCCGTCGCCCACTAACAGGAGAAATTCCCATGTTGCATATCTTCTGTCCTCACTGCGGCGAACTGCGCTCCGAAGAGGAATTCCATGCATCCGGTCAGGCGCACATCCCGCGTCCGCTGGATCCGAACGCCTGCACTGATGAAGAGTGGGGCGACTACATGTTCTTCCGCGACAACCCGCGCGGTCTGCACCACGAGTTGTGGGATCACGTCGCCGGTTGCCGCCAGTACTTCAACGTCACCCGCGACACTGTGACCTACGAGATTCTCGAAACCTACAAGATCGGCACCAAGCCGCAATTCACCGACAAGGCTGATACGGCGAAAACAGCCACGACGGCGCTGGGAGAGAAGGTATGAGCCAGACCAATCGCCTGTCCAACGGTGGACGGATCGACCGCAACAAAGTGCTGAGCTTCACCTTCAACGGTCAGAGCTACAAAGGCTTCGAGGGCGACTCGCTGGCCTCGGCACTGATCGCCAACGGCGTCGACATCATCGGTCGCAGCTTTAAGTATTCGCGTCCACGCGGGATCTTCGCCGCCGGTGCCGAAGAGCCGAACGCCGTGCTGCAGATCGGTGCCACCGAAGCCACGCAGATTCCCAACGTGCGCGCCACGCAACAGGCGCTGTACCAAGGCCTGGTCGCCACCAGCACCAACGGCTGGCCAAGCGTTAACAACGACATGATGGGCATTCTCGGCAAGGTCGGCGGCAAGCTGATGCCGCCGGGTTTCTACTACAAAACCTTCATGTACCCGCAATCGTTCTGGATGACTTACGAGAAGTACATTCGCAAGGCTGCCGGTCTGGGCCGTTCGCCGACCGAAGTCGATCCGGACACCTACGACTACATGAACCAGCACTGCGACGTGCTGATCGTCGGCGCCGGCCCTGCCGGTCTCGCCGCTGCCCTGGCGGTTGCGCGCAGCGGTGCGCGGGTGATCCTCGCTGATGAGCAGGAAGAGTTCGGCGGCAGCCTGCTCGATTCCCGCGAAAGCCTCGACGGCAAACCGGCGATCGAGTGGGTGGCCAGCGTTATCGCTGAACTCAAGGACACCCCGGACGTGCTGCTGTTGCCGCGCGCCACGGTCAACGGTTACCACGACCACAACTTCTTGACCATTCACGAACGCCTCACCGATCACCTCGGTGACCGTGCGCCAATCGGTCAGGTGCGTCAGCGCATCCACCGCGTCCGCGCCAAGCGTGTCGTGCTGGCGACCGGCGCGCACGAGCGTCCGCTGGTCTACGGCAACAACGACGTGCCGGGCAACATGCTTGCCGGTGCGGTCTCGACTTACGTGCGCCGTTACGGCGTGGCACCGGGCAAGAAGCTGGTGCTGAGCACCAACAATGATCACGCTTATCGCGTCGCTTTGGACTGGCTCGACGCCAGCCTGCAAGTGGTGGCCATCGCCGATGCACGCAGCAATCCGCGGGGTGCGCTGGTGGAAGAAGCCCGCGCCAAAGGTATCCGCATCCTCACCGGCAGCGCCGTGATCGAGGCCCGTGGCAGCAAGCGCGTGACCGCTGCCCGCGTCGCTGCGATCGACGTCAAGGCGCACAGCGTGACCAGCCCGGGCGAATGGCTCGACTGCGACGTGATCGCCAGTTCCGGCGGTTACAGCCCGGTGGTGCACCTGGCTTCGCACCTCGGTGGCAAGCCGATCTGGCGTGAAGACATCCTCGGTTTCGTACCGGGCGAAGCACCGCAGAAGCGTGTGTGCGTCGGCGGCATCAACGGCGTTTACGGCCTCGGCGATTCGCTGGCCGATGGTTTCGAAGGGGGCGCTCGTGCTGCCAGTGAAGCCGGTTTCGGTGTGGTCGAAGGCACACTGCCAAAAGCGCTGAGCCGTCTCGAAGAAGCGACTTTGGCGCTGTTCCAGGTGCCGCATGAGAAGGGCACCGCGCGGGCGCCGAAGCAATTCGTCGACCTGCAGAACGACGTCACCGCCGCTGCCATCGAACTGGCGACCCGCGAAGGTTTCGAGTCGGTCGAGCACGTCAAACGCTACACCGCGCTGGGCTTCGGCACCGATCAGGGCAAGCTCGGCAACGTCAACGGTCTGGCCATCGCCGCGCGCTCGCTGAACGTGACCATCCCGCAGATGGGCACCACGATGTTTCGCCCCAACTACACGCCGGTGACGTTTGGCGCGGTAGCGGGTCGTCACTGTGGGCACATTTTCGAACCGGTGCGCTACACCTCGCTGCATGCCTGGCATGTGAAGAACGGCGCCGAGTTTGAAGACGTCGGCCAGTGGAAACGTCCGTGGTACTTCCCGAAAAACGGTGAAGACATGCACGCCGCGGTGAAGCGCGAATGCAAAGCCGTGCGCGACAGCGTCGGCCTGCTCGACGCCTCGACCCTCGGCAAGATCGACATTCAAGGCCCGGATGCCCGCGAGTTTCTCAACCGCGTCTACACCAACGCCTGGACCAAGCTCGACGTGGGCAAGGCGCGTTACGGCCTGATGTGCAAAGAAGACGGCATGGTCTTCGACGACGGTGTGACGGCGTGCCTGGCCGACAACCATTTCGTCATGACCACCACTACTGGCGGCGCGGCGCGCGTGCTGCAGTGGCTGGAGCTGTACCACCAGACCGAATGGCCGGAGATGAAGGTGTACTTCACTTCCGTCACCGATCACTGGGCGACCATGACCCTGTCCGGACCGAACAGCCGCAAGCTGCTCAGCGCCGTGACCGACATCGATCTGAGCAACGAAGCCTTCCCGTTCATGACCTGGAAAGAAGGCCTGGTCGGCGGCGTGCCGGCGCGGGTGTTCCGCATCTCGTTCACCGGTGAGCTGTCGTACGAAGTCAACGTCCAGGCCGACTACGCGATGGGCGTGCTGGAGAAAATCGTCGAGGCCGGCAAGCAGTACAACCTGACGCCGTACGGCACTGAGACCATGCACGTTCTGCGCGCCGAGAAAGGTTTCATCATCGTCGGTCAGGACACCGACGGCTCGATGACTCCGGACGACCTGAACATGGGCTGGTGCGTCGGTCGCACCAAACCGTTCTCGTGGATCGGCCAGCGCGGCATGAACCGTGAAGACTGCGTGCGTGATCAGCGCAAACAACTGGTGGGCCTCAAGCCGATCGATCCGAACGTCTGGCTGCCGGAAGGTGCTCAGTTGGTGTTCAACACCAAGCAAGCGATCCCGATGACCATGGTCGGCCACGTGACTTCCAGCTACGCGCACAACTCCCTCGGCTATTCGTTTGCCATGGGCGTGGTCAAGGGCGGTCTCAAGCGTATGGGCGAGCGGGTATTTGCGCCGCTGGCCGACGGCAGCGTGATCGAGGCGGAGATTGTGTCTTCGGTGTTCTTCGATCCGAAGGGTGATCGGCAGAACATCTGATTGCTCGGGGGACGGTGGGGTGTCAGTGGGTGCGAGTCGTCTGATCGATTCGCGAGCAAGCCCGCTCCCACAGGTTCCGGGTCGTTAATGGAATTTGTGTCAGGCATCAGTCCCCTGTGGGAGCGGGCTTGCTCGCGAAGGCGGCAGTACAGCCACCACAAGGACCGGACCAACAGAATTGAGATAGGTGCTTTATGACCACAGCCAACGTGTACCAACAACGCCCGACCACCGGGGCCCGTGCCGAGTCGTCGCTGCACCATGCCGACCTCGCCAGCCTGGTCGGCAAGGGTCGCAAGAACGCCGGCGTCATCGTGCGTGAAAAGAAACTCCTCGGTCACCTGACCATTCGTGGCGATGGCCACGATGCAGCCTTCGCCGCCGGTGTGCACAAGGCCCTCGGCATCGAATTGCCGGGCGCCCTGAGCGTGATCGTCAAAGGCGAAACCAGCCTGCAATGGATGGGCCCGGACGAGTGGCTGCTGATCGTGCCAAGCGGTGAGGAATTCGCCGCCGAGCAGAAGCTGCGCGAAGCGCTGGGCGATCTGCACATCGCGATCGTCAACGTCAGCGGCGGCCAGCAAGTGCTCGAACTGAGCGGGCCGAACGTGCGTCAGGTGCTGATGAAATCCACCAGCTATGACGTGCACCCGAACAACTTCCCGGTCGGCAAAGCGGTAGGCACGGTGTTCGCCAAATCGCAGCTGATGATTCGCCACACCGCCGAAGACACCTGGGAACTGCTGATCCGTCGCAGCTTCTCGGATTACTGGTGGTTGTGGCTGCAGGATGCGTCGGCCGAGTACGGCCTGAGCGTTCAGGCCTGAAAGATCAAGAGCCACCCCCTCACCCCAGCCCTCTCCCCCAAGGGGGAGAGGGGGAAAGGGAGCAGATTTGTGTAGTTTTCGAGCCTGAGTTCGCCGCGATATTTCAGGTCGGCGTAGCTCGAAAGAACACCTCGGTCAGTCCCCTCTACCTCCGGGAGAGGGCTAGGGTGAGGGGCAAAAATCCCCCAGACACCGCGCACAAAAGAACAGGAGTCACCGCACCATGAGCCGCGCCCCAGACACATGGATTCTGACCGCAGACTGCCCCAGCGTGCTCGGCACGGTGGACGCGGTGACGCGTTTTCTGTTCGAGCAGGGTTGCTACGTTACCGAGCACCATTCGTTCGATGACCGGCTCTCGGGCCGTTTCTTCATTCGCGTGGAATTCCGTCAGCCTGACGGTTTCGACGAACAATCCTTCCGCGCCGGCCTTGCCGAGCGCGGTCAGGCGTTCGGCATGGTCTTCGAACTGACCGCGCCGAACTACCGGCCGAAAGTGGTGATCATGGTTTCCAAGGCCGATCACTGCCTCAACGACTTGCTCTACCGCCAGCGCATCGGCCAGTTGTCGATGGACGTCGCGGCGGTGGTGTCCAACCATCCGGATCTCAAGCCTTTGGCCGACTGGCACCAGATTCCCTACTACCATTTTCCCCTCTACCCCAACGACAAACCGGCGCAGGAGCGTCAGGTGTGGCAGGTGATCGAAGAGTCCGGCGCCGAACTGGTGATCCTCGCCCGCTACATGCAGGTGCTGTCGCCGGAACTGTGCCGCAAGCTCGATGGCAAGGCGATCAACATCCATCACTCGCTGCTGCCGGGGTTCAAGGGTGCCAAGCCGTATCACCAGGCCTACAACAAGGGCGTGAAGCTGGTCGGCGCGACGGCGCATTACATCAACAACGACCTCGATGAAGGGCCGATCATTGCCCAGGGCGTCGAGGCGGTGGATCACAGTCATTACCCCGAGGATCTGATTGCCAAGGGGCGCGATATCGAGGGCCTGACCCTGGCCCGGGCGGTGGGTTATCACATCGAAAGAAGGGTGTTTTTGAACGCCAACAGAACTGTCGTTCTTTAGAAGCTTTCGCGAGCAGGCTCGCTCCCACAGGGATTTGTGTTGAAACACAGCTCTCTGTCACACCAAAGATCATGTGGGAGCGGGCTTGCTCGCGAAGGGGCCATAACTGACAACGCAAGACCAACAAGCAATAACCCGAGCACTTAACGCGCTGCCTGCCTGGGCAACGCGGTTCCATAAAAACAACAGCGAGGTGAAAGCATGTCTGGCAATCGTGGTGTGGTGTATCTCGGCGCTGGCAAGGTCGAAGTGCAGAAAATCGACTATCCAAAAATGCAGGACCCGCGCGGCAGGAAGATCGAGCACGGTGTCATCCTGCGTGTGGTGTCCACCAACATTTGTGGCTCCGACCAGCATATGGTGCGCGGCCGGACCACGGCGCAGACCGGTCTGGTGCTGGGCCATGAAATCACCGGCGAAGTGATCGAAAAAGGTTCCGACGTCGAGAACCTGAAAATCGGCGATCTGGTTTCCGTACCGTTCAACGTTGCTTGCGGGCGCTGCCGTTCCTGCAAGGAGCAACACACCGGTGTCTGCCTGACCGTTAACCCGGCCCGTGCCGGCGGTGCCTACGGTTACGTCGACATGGGCGACTGGACTGGCGGCCAGGCCGAGTACGTGCTGGTGCCATACGCCGACTTCAACCTGCTGAAACTGCCGGATCGCGACAAGGCCATGGAGAAAATCCGCGACCTGACCTGCCTCTCCGACATTCTGCCGACCGGCTATCACGGTGCGGTGACGGCAGGCGTTGGCCCGGGCAGCACCGTTTATATCGCGGGCGCCGGCCCGGTCGGTCTGGCCGCGGCTGCCTCGGCGCGTTTGTTGGGGGCGGCGGTGGTGATCATCGGCGACGTCAACACCATCCGCCTGGCGCACGCCAAGGCTCAGGGCTTTGAAGTGGTCGACCTGTCCAAGGACACGCCGCTGCACGAGCAGATCGCCGCGCTGCTGGGCGAACCGGAAGTCGATTGCGCGGTGGACTGCGTGGGCTTCGAAGCCCGTGGTCACGGCCATGACGGGGTGAAATCCGAAGCCCCGGCCACCGTGCTCAACTCGCTGATGGGCGTGGTGCGTGTCGCCGGCAAGATCGGTATTCCGGGCCTCTACGTCACCGAGGATCCGGGTGCCGTGGACGCCGCCGCGAAAATGGGCAGCCTGAGCATCCGCTTCGGTCTGGGCTGGGCCAAATCCCACAGCTTCCACACCGGCCAGACCCCGGTGATGAAGTACAACCGCCAACTGATGCAGGCGATCATGTGGGACCGCATCAACATCGCCGAAGTGGTGGGCGTGCAAGTCATCAGCCTCGATCAGGCGCCGGAAGGTTACGGCGAGTTCGATGCCGGTGTGCCGAAGAAGTTTGTGATCGATCCGCATCGGTTGTTCAGTGCGGCTTAAGCTTCAGGCAGTGCAGAACGGCGACCTCAAGGTCGCCGTTTTTTATTGGGATGAGCATAAAACCTGTGGCGAGGGAGCTTGCTCCCGCTCGGCGGCGAAGCCGTCGTAAAATCCACACATGCGCCGTCTCAGGAAAATTACCCACACAAGATTTGGGCCGCTTCGCAGCCCAGCGGGAGCAAGCTCCCTCGCCACAGAGGTTTGTGGTGCCAGAGTCAGAGAGCCGCTAACGCGCCTTGGTAAAGCACCGGCCCGGTCGGTTGCCCGGTCGGCGAGCCGCCCTTCGGCTCCAGACTCACCGCCAGCGCAATCGGCTGGCCGATCAAGACTTTCTGCGCCGCGCTCAATTCAACCTTGCCCTTGCCCCCCGCCGGAATCACCCCCAGCGAAATCGGCTTGCCATCCGCTGGAATCGCCCACAATTCCAGGCTGCGATCAGGCCCGACTGCCGCCAATGTCAGCGGCTCGACTTGCAGATAATCGGCATGCGCCTCGACCTTCAGTGCCGGCTGCGCGTCGGCGGTCAGCAGGGTGGCGCGGTAGCGGGCGTCGTCGCGGTTGTACAGCGAGCCGAGGAATACCAGGATCACGATCGAACACAGCGCGGCGCTGACCCGTAGCCAGTTCCAGAACGGACGTTTTTCCGGGACGTGCAGCACTTGCGGTTCGATCCGCGCGGTGATGCCTTGCCACACCCGATCCGGCACCGGTTGCTCCGGCAGCGTTTCGGTAAGGCTGGCAAGGCTCTCCTGCCACTGCGCCAACTCGCTTCGCAGTGCTGCGTCATCCAGCAGCAATTGTTCAAAGCGCCTGCGCGCCGCCGCAGACATCAGGCCGATGGCGTAATCGGCAGCGAGGGCGCGGCGCAGGGCGGGGGTCTGGTAGTTCATGATTCAAGGCACCTGCGCAGACGCTCCATGCCGCGGCGAATCCACGACTTCACCGAGCCCAGCGGTGCGGCCAGCTGTTCGGCCAGTTCCGAGCAGGAAAGGCCCTGGAAGTAGGCGACGCTGATCGACTGGCGCTGCATGCCGTCGAGGGTGTCCAGGCAGCGATGCAGCGCGCTGGCTTCGCGGCTGCTGTTCAACAGGTCGTGGGCTGAAGGGCCATCGTCCGGCAGGGTGTCCTGTTCGAAGTCGGTCAGCGGCCGTTCGCGCTGTTTGCGTAATTGGTCGATGGCCTGATTGCGAGTGATGTTGATCATCCAGGTCAGCGGCGCCGACAAGTGGGCTTCGTAGCGCGAGGCGTTGTTCCAGATCCGCACGAAGCTTTCCTGCACCACGTCCTCGGCCAGATCCGCCCGGCCCATGATGCGCAGGGCCACGCCGTGCAGACGCGGGCCAACGCTGCGATAGAGCGTTTCGAACGCAGCACGGTCACCCAGTGAGCACTGGGCCAGCAGCTGGCGCAACTGATCAGGGTCGGCGATGGAAATGACGGCTCTCCAGGCAATGGGCGGGCGACGAGGGCGGTGCTCGGGCTGTTCACAGGCTAGTTCAGGGACAGCGCTTGTGCCATTCATCTCGGGTTATCCGCGGTTTCACGTTTTATATACGTGGCCATGCTGAAAATGGATGCGCCGGCGAGGAACATGCTGGCTGAAACCCGGTCAAATCGGCAGTTTTGCCGCCTATTGAGGGGCGGTCACCACAGCGCAAGAGGATGTCTGAATGAAGATTTCACGCGGTATTGCCTTGGCTTCACTGATGACCCTTGCGGCTGGCCCGGTGTTCGCAGGGTTCAGTCTGGAAGACGTGACCAAAGCGGCTTCGAGCATGCAGGGTGGCAACGCTGCCACCGCCGCCGCGCCGACCTCGGAAACGGCTGGTTTGCTGAAAGCGGTCACCGATCTCGGCGTTACGCCGCAGCAAGCCGTCGGTGGCACCAGCGCCATGCTTGGCCTGGCCAAGAACCAATTGAGCAGCACCGATTATTCGCAGTTGGCCAAAGAAGTGCCGGGCATCGACAAACTGTCGGGCGGTAGCGGCAACCTGGCGGCGTTGAGCGGGTTGCTCGGCTCGTCGGGCAAGTCAGCCGGGCTGGAAAACGCGCTGGGTAACGTCAAGAACACCAGCGACCTGAACAATGCCTTCGGTGCGTTGGGCATGGACAGCGGCATGGTCGGTCAGTTTGCCCCGGTGCTGCTCAAGTACCTGGGTGATCAAGGCGTCGGCGGCCCGCTGCTGCAGAGCCTGGGCAGTATCTGGGGCGCCGGCACCGGTAGCTGATTCAGGTGCGCTCGCCGCGCAGTTGGCTGATGCGCTGATCCTTCTCGGTCCAGAGCTGGTTGACCCAGTTCTGGACCTGTTGGCGAAACAGCGGATCATTTTCGTAATCGCCCTGCGACAGCGCCGGGTCGAGTTCGCGGGTCTGGATGTCTACGATCACCCGCGGCACGCTGCCGCTGATCAAATCCCAGAATCCCGGGATCTTCTGCTGTGGATAGACCACGGTCACGTCGAGCAGCGCGTCCAGCTGTTCGCCCATCGCCGCCAGAACAAATGCCACGCCACCCGCCTTGGGTTTGAGCAGGTGCTTGAACGGTGACTGCTGCTGCGCGCTTTTCGCCGCGGTGTAGCGAGTACCTTCCAGATAATTCACCACCGTTACCGGCTGGCGCTTGAACAGCTCGCAGGCCTGTCGGGTGATTTCCAGATCCTTGCCCGCCAGCTCCGGGTGCCTGGCGAGGAACGCCTTGCTGTAGCGCTTCATGAACGGGTAATCCAGCGCCCACCACGCCAGACCCAGGAACGGCACCCAGATCAGTTCTTTCTTGAGGAAGAACTTGAAGAACGGCGTGCGCCGGTTGAGGGTCTGGATCAGCGCTGGAATGTCGACCCACGACTGGTGGTTGCTGACCACCAGATACGAGGTGTCACCACGCAGGTTGTCACCGCCGCGAATGTCCCATTGAGTGGGGATGCACAGGCGAAAGATCAGCTTGTCGATTTCCGCCCAGGTCTCGGCAATCCACATCACCGCCCACGAGGCGTAATCGCGCCAGCGCCCCGGTGCAATCAATTTGAGCAGGGCAAAGACCAGCAACGGCCCGATCAGAATCAGGGTGTTGAGCAACAGCAGCAGGGTGACGAAACAGCCGGTGAGCAGGCGGCGCATAAGCAACTCTATGAAGGCGGATGGGCGCGCCATGATAAGTGGCTTCGGGCGACAGGCCAAATTGATGGTGACGAATGTTTCACTTTTGGCTGGCTATGCTGGAGCTGATTACCGTGTTGGCAGGGCTGGCCTCTTCGCGAGCAAGCCCGCTCCCACAGTGGATTTTCAGTGTGCATGCCATCTTCAACAGATCCCCGATCCCCTGTGGGAGCGGGCTTGCTCGCGAAGGCGGATTCAGGGCGAACGAATTGCCCAATGGCTGTCTAAAATCTCGCGTCTGACGCCCTCATTTTCCAAGGAAGCCCTCTACGTGAAATCCCTCCTTGCACTGTTTGCCCTCGTCGCCCTGCCGGTCATGGCCGCCGAGCCGACCCTGTACGGGCGTTACGAATACATCGCGCTGCCGGAAATCGGTGGTGAGGTGCTCAAGGCCAAGATGGACACCGGCGCGCTGACCGCTTCGCTGTCGGCCAAGGACATCGAGACCTTCACCCGCGATGGCGAAGACTGGGTGCGTTTTCGCCTCGCTACCAAGGATGCCGATAACAAGGTCTACGAGCACAAGGTCGCGCGGATCAGCAAGATCAAGAGTCGCTCCGACGAGGACGATGAAGATCGCGACGTCACCGAAGTCGCCAAGCGTCCGGTGGTCGATCTGGAGCTGTGCCTGGGCAACGTCAAGCGCACCGTTGAGGTCAACCTGACCGACCGCAGTCACTTCAACTATCCCCTGCTGATCGGCGCCAAGGCCCTGCGCGAGTTCGGCGCGGCAGTGAACCCGGCACGGCGTTTCACCGCCGACAAGCCGGACTGCTAAGTGGTCTCATTGACGTAAGGTCAGGCTTGGGGCACCGTTCGCGCACTTAACCCATGGGCTCGGACGCCATGCCTCATATCCTGATTGTCGAAGACGAAGCGGCGATTGCCGACACGCTGATTTTTGCCCTGCAGGGCGAGGGGTTTGCCACCACGTGGCTGAGCCTCGGCGCGGCAGCGCTGGAGCATCAACGGCAGACCCCGGCTGACTTGATCATTCTCGATATCGGCCTGCCGGACATCAGCGGTTTCGAAACCTGCAAACAGCTGCGGCGCTTCAGTGAAGTGCCGGTGCTGTTCCTCAGCGCCCGGGACGCCGAGATCGACCGGGTGGTGGGGCTGGAAATCGGCGCCGACGATTACGTGGTCAAGCCGTTCAGCCCGCGTGAGGTCGCCGCGCGGGTCCGGGCGATTCTCAAGCGCATGGCGCCGCGTCCCGTGGTTGAAACCTCCTCGGCGCTGTTTCGCATCGATCCCGAGCGCGTGCAGATCGTCTACCGGGGCCAGCCGCTGAATCTGACCCGCCACGAATTCCGCCTGTTGCAATGCCTGCTTGAACAACCGCAGCGGGTGTTCAGCCGCGAGCAATTGCTCGACGCGCTGGGGGTTGCCGCCGACGCCGGCTACGAGCGCAGCATCGACAGCCACATCAAGAGCGTGCGCGCCAAACTGCGTCTGGTGCGGGCCGACGCCGAGCCGATCCAGACCCATCGCGGCCTCGGTTACAGCTACAGCCCGGGGCACAGCTGATGTCGCTGGGGCTGCGGATTTTTCTGGTGTATGTGCTGTTTGTCGGCCTGACCGGTTACTTCGTGCTCAACACGGTGATGGAAGAAATCCGCCCGGGTGTGCGCCAGTCCACCGAAGAAACCCTGGTCGACACCGCCAACCTGATGGCGGAAATTCTCCGTGATGATTTCAAGGCCGGCACGCTCAGCGAGAACCGCTGGCCCGAATTGCTGCGGGCCTTCGGTGAGCGCCAGCCACAGGCGACGATCTGGGGCCTGCCGAAAAACCAGGTCAACCACCGCATCTACGTCACCGACGCCAAAGGCATCGTGGTGCTGGATTCCAGCGGCGTGGCGGTCGGGCAGGATTATTCGCGCTGGAACGACGTCTACCTGACCCTGCGCGGCGAATACGGCGCGCGCTCGACCCGCAGCGATCCGAACGACCCGGCGTCCTCGGTGATGCACGTCGGCGCGCCGATCCGTGATAACGGCGGGATCATCGGTGTGGTCACGGTGGCCAAGCCCAACAGCTCATTGCAGCCTTATGTCGATCGCACCGAGCGGCGCTTGCTGTTTTACGGTGCCGGGCTGATCGGCCTCGGCCTGCTGTTCGGCGCTTTGCTGTCGTGGTGGCTGAGCCGCGCGCTGCACCGTTTGACCGGCTACGCCAAAGCGGTGAGTGAAGGGCGCCGGGTTGAAGTGCCGCATTATCGTGGCGGCGAGCTGGAACAACTGGCCACGGCGCTGGAGCAGATGCGCACCCAGCTCGAAGGCAAGGCTTACGTCGAACGCTACGTGCACACCCTGACCCATGAATTGAAAAGTCCGCTGGCAGCAATTCGTGGTGCGGCGGAATTGCTGCAGGGTGACATGCCAGCGATTCAGCGCCTGCGTTTTGTCGGCAATATCGACAGCGAAAGCGCGCGGATGCAGCAGTTGATCGAGCGCCTGTTGAACCTCGCGCAAGTCGAGCAGCGGCAGGGGCTTGAGGAGCGGGTGGCGGTGCCGCTGGCGGCGTTGGTTGATGAACTATTGCAGGCGCAGGCAGCGCGGATCGAAGGCCGGCGGCTCAAGGTCGAGCAGACGATTGCGTCGGATCTGTTGCTGATCGGCGAGCCGTTTCTGCTGCGTCAGGCGTTGGGCAATCTGCTGGAGAATGCGCTGGATTTCACCCCGATCGGCGGGTTGCTGCGTTTCAGTGCCGAGCGTGTTGGAGAGCAGGTCGAGTTGCGCTTGTTCAACGAAGCGGCGGCGATTCCCGAGTACGCCTTACCGCGCTTGAGTGAACGGTTTTACTCATTGCCGCGTCCGGACAGTGGGCGCAAGAGCACCGGTTTGGGGCTGAACTTCGTTGAGGAGGTGATGAAGTTGCATGGTGGGTTGATGCAGATCCGCAATGTCGAGAATGGCGTGGAACTGACTTTGCGCTTGCCTTGAAACCGCGTCGCTGCCTTCGCGAGCAAGCCCGCTCCCACAGGGGGGGGTGTTGAAACACAGGTCTCTGTCACACCAAAGATCAACTGTGGGAGCGGGCTTGCTCGCGAAGGGGCCGGTGCAGTCTCCACACAATCTCCATATTCCCCCCACATTCTCCTCATACATCAACACCAGACTCTGCCCATCCAAACAGGGAGAGTCCCATGAACAAGAATCTGACCATCAAGCTCGGGGCGATTGCCCTGCTGATCCTGCTGTTGCTGATACCGCTGCTGATGATCGACGGCATCATCGATGACCGCCAGCAACGGCGCGATGGCGTGCTTGAAGACATTGCCCGCAGCTCCAGTAACAGCCAGCAACTGAGCGGGCCGGTGATGGTGGTGCCGTATCGCAAAGTGATTCACAACTGGAAGCTCAACGACAAAACCAACCAGCGCTACGACGAGCCAAGTGAAGAACGCGGTCGTCTGTATTTTTTGCCGGAGCGCTTCGAGCTCGACGGGCAAGTGCAAACCGAACTGCGCAATCGCGGTATTTACGAAGCGCGACTGTTCCACGCCGACAACCGCATCGATGGGCATTTCTCGTTGCCGGCGCAGTTGGGGATTCAGGAAGATTTTGCCGACTACCAGTTCGATGCGCCGTTTCTGGCGGTGGGCATCAGCGATATTCGCGGCATCGAAAACGCGCTGAAACTGGAACTCGATGGTCAACGCCTGGATTTCGTACCCGGCACCCAGGTCGGATGGCTCGGCGAAGGTGTACGGGTCACGCTGCCGGTGCTGGACACTCGCAACGCCACCGAGCTGACCTTCGGTTTCGACCTGCGCCTGCAAGGCACCGGTTCGTTGCAGGTGCTGCCGGTGGGCAAAAGCAGTCACGTCAGCCTTGCCGCCAACTGGCCGCATCCAAGCTTTGTCGGCAACTTCCTGCCGGGCAAACGCGAGATCAGCGATCAGGGCTTCAGCGCCGATTGGCAGACCACGTTCTTCTCCACCAACCTGCAAGAAGCCATGAGCCGTTGCGTGATGGGCAATGACTGCGAGGCGTTCAACGGGCGCAGCTTTGGTGTGAGCTTCATCGATCCGGTGGATCAGTACCTGAAGAGTGATCGGGCGATCAAATATGCGCTGTTGTTCATCGTCCTGACGTTCGCCGGTTTCTTCCTGTTCGAAGTGCTCAAAAGTCTGGCGGTGCACCCGGTGCAATACGCATTGGTCGGGGTGGCGCTGGCGTTCTTTTACCTGTTGCTGTTGTCGTTGTCGGAGCACATCGGCTTTGCTCTGGCGTATCTGCTGTCGGCCAGTGGCTGTGTGTTGTTGATCGGGTTTTATGTCTGCCACGTGCTGCACAGTGTGCGTCATGGCCTGAGTTTTTCCGCGGGGTTGGCGGCGTTGTATGGCCTGCTGTATGGCCTGCTGAGCGCCGAGGATTACGCGCTGCTGATGGGCTCGCTGCTGTTGTTCGGCCTGCTCGGGGTGTTCATGGTGCTGACGCGCAAACTCGACTGGTACGGGATCGGGCAGAAACCGGCCAAGCCGCTGGAGTTTGATGTGGGGGGGATGCAATGAGTGGATTGCGTGAGGAGCAGCGGGAGGCAGAGGTGTTGGTGACGCTGATTGTTGCGTCACTGCCGTCGGAACCGAGGTGGTGCCATCGCGAGCAGGCTCACTCCTACAGGGGAATGCGGTCAACTGTAGGAGTGAGCCTGCTCGCGAAGGGGCCGGATCAGACGCCGCCGACTTAAGGCTTGGGCATGGTGGCGACCATGGACGGTCGCTGGCTCACGTCGAAATACCAGTTGGCCAGTTGCGGATTGGCGCTGCGCCAGTCCAGATCCGGATGACGCAGATCGATGTAACCCAGTGCACAAGCGACGCTGATCGCCGCCACGTCGAAATGGCTGGTCAGCTCGGCAATGGCGTCACTTTCCAGATAGGCCAGGGCGCGACGAATCTTGTCGCGCTGGGCGTCGAGCCATTCATCCCAGTGCTTTTCCGGGGCGCGCAGCACCAGTTCGTAACGCACCATCACTGAGGCGTCCATGATCCCGTCGGCCATCGAGGCCAGGGTCAGACGCCGCCAGCGGGCCGCACCTTCGCGGGGGATCAGCGGATTGCCGACGTGCTGCTGGTCGAGGTATTCGAGAATCACGCGACTGTCATGAATCACGCTGCCGTCGGCCAGACGCAGGGCCGGAATCTTGCCCAGCGGGTTGTCGGCGTTGAGCGCCGAATCCGGGCTGACCGGGCTTAGGACGCAGTCTTGCAGAGCGACGCGATCCTGCTGGCCGGTCTCGTGCAGCAGCACCATCACTTTGCGCACGAACGGGGAAAGCGTGTTGTGGTACAGGGTCATGCTGGGGGCGGACATTGGCAAACCTCGGTGGTCATCGAAGAGCAGGAGGTTAGCCTAGTCAGATACAGAGCGGCTGGCGAGGGATTTGCTGGTGTTCATCAGGCCGCCTTCGCGAGCAAGCCCGCTCCCACACTGGATCTGTTTCGTTCACAAATCCCCTGTGGGAGCGGGCTTGCTCGCGAAGAGGCCCTGTCAGGCAGCACAAAAATCACCCACGCGGCAGCAAGCCTCTTACGGCCAGAAACGCCGGCACACCCAGCCCGACCCAGCTCAACGCATCCCAGATTCCATCCCCCAACAACGCCGCGAACAGCCCCGCCGCACTCAGCAGCGCGATCACCAGCGGGGTGCTGAAGACTTTCCAGAAACTCGACTGACGCGGCTTCATGCAGCAGCCTCCGCCGTCACCGGTTTCGCCGCTTTACGCCGCACCACCCAGAGGTACACGCCGCTGCCGAGCACGATGATGGTCAGCACGTCGAGGGTCGCCCAGAGGATTTTCATCGGCATGCCGCCGTAGTCGCCGAAGTGCAGCGGCTGTGACATGCCCATGGCGTCCATGTACCACGGGCGTTCACCGACGGCGGTGACTTGCAGGGTGCTGGCATCGATCAGTACCGGCGTCAGCAGGTGCGAGGTCAGGTGCGTGCCGCCCTTCATGAAGACTGAATAATGATGCTCGCTGGAAAACCGCGTGCCGGGGAAAGCGATGAAATCCGGGTTCATGCCCGGCGCCACGTCGCGGGCGATGTCCAGCAGGCGGGTGGCCGGGGCCAGTCGGGTCAGCGGCGGGGCATCGCGGTAGGGCGCGACCATGGCGGTCAGCGTGTCATTGCGCCACGCGGCGATGATCAGATCTGCACAGGCACTGATCACTCCGGTGACGCCGACCACCAAGGCCCAGGTCAGGGTGACGATGCCGATCAGGTTGTGCAGATCGAGCCAGCGCAGGCGGGTGGACTTGTCCTGACGCACGGTGCCGAACTGCAAACGGCGCATGAATGGCAGATACAGCACCGTCCCGGAAATGATCGCGACCACAAACAGCAGGCCCATGAATGCCAGCAGCAACTTGCCCGGCAACCCGGCGAACATGTCGACGTGCAGGCGCAGGATGAACAGCATCAGGCCGCCATTGGCCGACGGGGTTTCCAGCGCTTCACCGGTACGCGCATCGAGCATGAAGGTGTGCGAAGAGTTCGGTTCGGTGCCAGCGGTTTTCGCCATGATGGTCAGCACGGCGTTGGGCTCGTCGTCTTCGAAACCGAAGTACTGCACCACTTCGCCGGGACGATGTTTTTCTGCGGCGTCGACCAGTTGCGCCAGATTCAGGCGCGGCGTGTCGGCGGGCATCTCGCGCACTTGCGGGGCATCGCCGAGCAGGTGCTCGATCTCGTGATGGAATATCAGCGGCAGGCCGGTCAATGCCAACAACAGCAGAAACACGGTGCAGATCAGGCTGGTCCAGGTGTGGATGAACGACCAGCGGCGGATGGTTTTACTTTTCATTTCGTGACCTTCAAAAACACCAAAGCCGTCCCCGCAGGGACGGCCTGATGACAGGACCGGTTGGCACTCAGTCGCTTACCACTTGTAGGTGGCGCTGGCGACGACGCTACGCTGGTCGCCGTAGTAGCAGTAGAAGCCGTCGCAGGTGGAGATGTAGTCCTTGTCGAACAGGTTGGTGGCGTTGACGGCCAGCGACGCACCTTTGAGGCTGTTGTCCAGACGCCCGAGGTCGTAATGCACGGAGGCATCGAACACGGTGTAGGCATTGGCCTTGCCCAGCCAGGTGTTGCCCTGATCGCCATAGGTGTTGCCGGTGTAACGCACGCCACCGCCGATACCGAAGCCGTCGAGCACGCCGCTGTGCCAGGTGTAATCAGTCCACAGCGAGGCTTGCTGGTTCGGCATCAGTTGCAGGCGGTTGCCTTTGTAGTCGCCTTTCTGCACTTCGGACTTGGCCAGGGTGTAGGCGGCAATCACTTTGAGGTTATCGGTGACGTCCGAGGTCGCCTCCAGCTCCAGGCCTTTGACTTTCACTTCGCCGGTCTGGCTGGTGATCGGGGTGTTGCCGACGGTGGTGGTGACCGCGACGTTTTTCTGCGTCAGGTCATACACGGCGGCGGTCAGCAGGGTCTTGCTGCCCGGTGGCTGGTACTTGACGCCCATTTCCCACTGCTTGCCTTCGGTCGGTTTCAGCGAACCGCTGGAGGAGGCGTCGGCGCCGGTGGTTGGCTGGAAGGATTCGGCGTAGGAAATGTACGGGACGAAGCCCGAGTCGAACACGTAGCTGAGCGCTGCGTTACCGCTGAAGTTCTTGTCGCGCTGGGTGTTGGTCGCGTCGGCCTTGTTGAAGAACGTGGTGCCGGTGTGGACCCAGTCTTCACGACCGCCCAGCGTCAGGCGCCATTGGTCGAGGGCCATCTGGTCCTGCACGTAAAGGCCGGTCTGGTAGGTCTTCTGGTCGTAGTCGTAATACGCCGTCGAGCGATCCGGACGAACGATCGGCTGGCCGTAGATCGGGTTCAGCACGTTGGTTTTCAGGCCGTCACCGTAGATCGACAGGTAGTTGGTGTTGCTGCGCTGGTGATCCAGCCCCAACAGCACGGTGTGGCGAATATCACCGGTGGCGAAGTCGGCCTGGAAGTTGTTGTCCACCGCGAACTGGCTGATGTCTTCGTCAACGCTGGTGCTGGTGCGCCCGACGTTACCTTGATCGTCCACCATGGTGTACGGGTAAGAACCGACGGTCAGGGCCTGGAACGACAGGTCCGACTTGGTGTAACGCAGGTTCTGCTTGAACTGCCAGACATCGTTCAGCCGGTGTTCGAAGGCATAACCGAGCGCGTAGTAAGTGCGGTCGTAGTATTCCCAATCCGGATCGCCGAGATTTTTGTGGTGCGAGACGCTACCGAACGGCATGTCGATCTTGGTGCCCTGCACCGGCAGGAACTGGCTGGTGATGCCGGTATCGTCGCGAGTGAACTGGCTCAGCAGGGTGAATTTGGTGTCGTCGTCGATGTTCCAGGTCAGGCTCGGCGCGATGTTGTAGCGCTTGTTGTCGATGTGGTCGATCTGGGTGCCGCTGTCACGCACCACGCCGCTGATGCCGTAGAGGAACTGGCCGGCGTCGTCGATCTTGCCGGTGCTGGCGAAGTTGATCTGACGGTGGTTGTCGCTGCCGTACTGCAACTGGATTTCGCTGCTGGCGTCGCTGCTCGGGCGTCGGCTGACCATGTCCAGCAGGCCGCCCGGCGGGGTCTGGCCGTAGACGGAAGAGGCCGGGCCACGCAGCAGGGCGAGACGGTCGAGGTTCCAGGTTTCCTGTTTCGGGTTGGCGTACACGCCTTTTGGCAGGGGCAGGCCGTCGAGGAACTGGGTCGGCTCGAAACCGCGCACGCGCAGCCAGTCGGCGCGCGTGTCGCTGCCGTAGCTGCTGGCGGTGATGCCCGGCATGTAGCGCACGGCGTCATCGAGGCTGTGCACGCTGCGGTCGTCCATCTGCTGACGGGTGGCGACCGAAATCGAGCGCGGTGCTTCGACCAGCGCGGTGTCGGTCTTGGTGCCGGCGGCAGTGCGGGTGGCGGTGTAGCCTTCGACCGGGCCCCAGGCGGTTTCCAGGTTTTCCACGCCGATGACTGCGGTTTCCGGCAGCGCCAGTGTCCCTTCCGGCACCGCCACCAGGGTGTAAGTGCCGGTGCTGCTTTGTTCCAGTTGCAGACCGGTGCCACGCAGGGCAGCGCGTAGCGCACCGGCGGCATCGTATTGGCCGCTGACCGGCGCGGAGGTCTTGCCCGCCGCCAGCGACGGATTCAGTGACAGCGCGAGGCCGCCCTGGCTGGCGATCTGGTTCAGGGTGGTCGACAGCGGCGCCGCCGGCAGGTTGTAGGCGCGGACGCTGGAGGCCTGTTCGGCGGCGAGCAGCGGGCTGCTGATCAGCGGCGCGCTGAGGGCGATGGCGACGGCCAGCAGACTGGGGCGCAGCAAGGTGTCTAGCGAACGGGACATGCGAAGGCTCCTGAATGGAAATATTTCTCAATTGCCTGTGTGCCGGACGAGAATTGAAAAGTGATAGGGCTGGATGAAAATAATTTCGATTAACTGGGAGTGGGGCTGCTGATTCGGAATTTTCGAGTGCTGCGGGTGGCCCTATCGCGAGCAGGCTCACTCCTACAGGGGGAACGCATTCCTACTGTAGGAGTGAGCCTGCTCGCGATAGCTATTTCCCTGACAACGAATTTTTTAAGGCTTGGTATCAGCCTTCGCCACCGTGACCCAATACGGCGTGTGCTGCTCGATCTGCACCGGCAGGGTCGGCAGCAGGGCGCTCAGGGCCTTGTCGGTGTCGTGCAGCGGGAAGCTGCCGGTGATGCGCAGGTCAGCGACTTCCGGCGCCACGCCCAGATATCCGCGGCGATAACGAGCCAGTTCATGCACGAGGTCTGCGAGCCGCGCGTTGTCCACCACCAGCATGCCGCGGGTCCAGGCATCGGCGCCGGGCGTGAGCGCAGCGACTGTGTCGAGGCCGTCGTTGCGAATCAGCACTTGCTGGCCTTCGCGCAGGATCTGCTCTTCGGGGTGACTTTGTGGATGCGCCGCCACCGCCGATTGCAACACGCTCAGGCGCGTGCCTTGTTCCTCGCGCTTGACCAGAAACCGTGTGCCCAATGCGCGCATGCTGCCTTCGCGGGTTTCGACGATGAACGGCCGCGCATCGCCGTGACCGGTCTCGACCATGATCTCGCCTTCCTGCAACACGATCAGCCGCTGCCTGGCATCGAAACGCACATCCACCGCGCTGTGGGTGTTGAGGTTGAGCACGGTGCCATCGGCCAGGCGCACGGTACGCTGCTCGCCGGTGGCGGTGCGTTGATCGGCGAGCCAGTAATCCAGCGGCAAGTAGCGATCACCGGCAAACAACGCCAGACCGACGAGCGCCACCACGCTGGCCAATCCGCTGCCGAGCTTGCGCACGCGCCGCCGAATGCCTTCGCGCGATTGCAGCAGGGCCGCGCGGGCCGGGCCATTGGCGACGCTGAAGCGCTGATCGAGCATGCCCAACTGCCGCCAGGCGCGGGCGTGTTCTTCATTCGCTGCATGCCATTTGGCGAACTCCTCGCGCTCCAGCGGACTGCCGGAATCCAGCGACAACTGCCAGGCAATCGCCGCATCCAGCACCTGCGCGGAGACCGGTTTGGAGCTGGCCGGACTCATGTCGGCTCACCGTACAGGGCGATGTAGCACTGGCGGATGCCCTGCGCGAGGTACTGCCGCACACGGGGCACGGAGACGCCAAGCTTCTCGGCGATTTCAGCATGGCCGAGGCCGTCGAGGCGATTATAAAGGAAGGCGGCGCGGGCCTTGGTCGACAGCTTGCCGAGCAGGCGGTCGATAGCCTTGAGGTCTTCGAGGATCAGTTGCTGCTCTTCGACCGACGGTTGTTCGCCTTCGGGGATCAGCATCAGCTCGGCGAGGTAGGCCTGCTCCAGTGCGGCGCGGCGGAAGTAGTCGAACAGCAGGCCCTTGGCAATCGCCACCAGAAACGCCCGGGGTTCGCGCGGCGTCAGCAACTCATCGCGACTGAGCAGACGGACGAAGGTGTCCTGGCTCAGGTCTTCGGCCCGTTGCGGGCAAGCCACATTGCGCCGCAACCAACTCAGCAGCCAACCGCGATGGTCACGATACAACGCACCGACGAGTTCACTGTGAGGGCTTGGGACTGACGACACCAGACGCACCGATTGGGAAATGTTAACCAACGAGAATTGTTCGCGATTCTCGCAGAGGTGGGAATGGTTAGCAATTGGCCACTGGTCGGGTGGTATCAGCAGGACCGCGTCATCGTTCTTCGCGAGCAAGCCCGCTCCCACAGGGGGAATGCATTCCAGGGTGGGAGCGGGCTTGCTCGCGAAGGGGCCGGAGCAGGCGCCGAAAATCTACAAGGAAGGCGCCTGCTGTCGGCGCTTCCACTGACTCAAGCGTTGCTGCAGATTCAGCGGACTATGAATCTGCTGCTGTCGCGCGCGGCTGAACAGAATCAACGCCAGCTCTGCCGTGGCCAGCGCATCGGCACTCGCGTTGTGCCGCTCGAACACCTCCAGCCTGAACCAGTCGATCCATTCGTCCAGCCCGGCCTCGCGGATATTCGCCTGCGGACACAGCAGCGGCGCCATGTCCGCGACATCCAAAAACACGTTCTGCAGCTTGTAACCCAGGTGTTCCCGCAGCGCGCGCCCAAGCATGTGCTGATCGAAGGGCGCATGAAACGCCAGCACCGGGCTGTCATCGATAAATTCCATAAGCTCCAGCAACGCCTCGGCCGGGTCGCTGCCGGCGGCAATCGCGTTCGGCCCCAAGCCATGGATCAACACGCTCGGGCTGAGCTTCAGCTCCCGACATTGCAGAGTGCGCTCGAACTGCTGACTGAAGTCGATCGCGCCGTCTTCGATGACCACAGCACCGATCGACAGCACGCGATCCTTGTTCAAGTTCAGCCCGGTAGTTTCCAGATCGAGCACCACCCAGCGCTGCTCACGCAGGCTGCATTCTTTCAGTTCGCTGATCGCCGGCAGTTTTGCCAGACGTTGTTGCAGGTCTGCCGACAGCAGAGGGCTGGCCGGCCGCAGCCACGAGAACAGGCTCATAGCTGATACCGCAGGGCCAGGCTGCTTTGCAAGCGCTGCGCCTGGCGCAGGGATTCACGCAGGATGCGCCGGTCCAGATGATTGAGGCTGTCGGGGTCGACCCGGTTCGACCATGGCAGATTCTCACGCGTCTGGATCTGATGCTGCTGCATGCGTGTCTGCTGGATGAAATGGTAGGCCTCTTCATACGCAGCGCCGTCGAGACGTTCGATTACCTCTTTTTCAACCAGTTGGCGCAAGCGTTCGAGGGTGTTGTTGGTTTCGATGCCATTGGCCAGTGCCAACAGGCGTGCGCCGTCGACGAAGGGCGTCAGGCCCTGAACCTTGAGATCAAGGGTGGCTTTCTCGCCGTTTTTGCGCGCCAGCACAAACTCGCGGAAACGCCCCACCGGCGGACGATTGCGCAGGGCGTTCTCGGCCAGCATGCGCTGGAACAAACGGTTGTCGCCGACCTGATCGAGAATCCCCCGGCGCAGTTGCGCGCAGCCTTTTTCGTCACCCCAGACCACTCGCAGGTCGAAGTAAATGCTCGAACCGAGCAGGTTCTCCGGCGTTGCCTCGCGGATGAACGCCGCAAAGCGCCGCGCCCATTCCGCCCGCGACAGACACAGTTCGGGGTTGCCGGCCATGATGTTGCCCTTGCACAGACTGAAGCCGCACTGCGCCAGGCTCTGGTTGATCTGCTGGGCGATTGGCAGCAGCTTGCCGCGAATCTCCGCCGCATGCGCCGCGTCCCGCGCTTCGAACAGAATGCCGTTGTCCTGATCGGTGTGCAGCGTCTGTTCGCGCCGGCCTTCGCTGCCGAAGCACAGCCAACTGAACGGCACGCCGGGGTCGCCTTTTTCGGCGAGGGTCAGTTCGATCACCCGGCACACGGTGTGGTCGTTGAGCAGGGTGATGATATGGGTGATCTGCGTCGAAGACGCACCGTGGGCGAGCATGCGTTCGACCAGTTGGCCGATCTCGCCGCGCAGGCTCACCAGTTGCTCGATGCGCTGGGCACTGCGGATGGTCCGGGCCAGGTGCACCAGGTCGACCCGTTGCAGCGAGAACAGATCACGCTCGGAGACCACGCCACACAGACGCTGATCCTTGACCAGACAAACGTGGGCGATGTGCCGTTCGGTCATGGCAATCGCCGCGTCGAATGCGCTGTGATCCGGCGACAGAAAAAACGGCGAACAGGTCATGTGCCGCTCGATGGTTTCGCTGAAATCACCACTGCCATTGGCGACCACTTCGCGCAGATCGCGCAGGGTGAAGATCCCCAGCGGCGCCTTGTGTTCATCCACCGCGACGATGCTGCCGACCTGTTGCTCGTGCATCAACTTCACCGCTTCGCGCAGCGGCGTGTCCAGGCTGCAGGTCACCGGATGGCGCATCGCCAATTCGCCGAGGCGGGTGTTCAGCGAGTACTGGGTGCCGAGGGTTTCCACGGCTTTCTGCTGGACTTGCTGGTTGACCTGATCGAGCAGGCTGCTGACCCCGCGCAAAGCGAAATCACGGAAGCTGTTGGACAGGGCGAACAGTTTGATGAACGCCGGTTTATTCAGTTGCAGGCAGAAGGTGTCTTCGCTGGCCAGATGCTCGGTGCGGGTCGCCCGCTCGCCAATCAGCGCGGCCAGCGGGAAGCATTCCCCGGTGGTGATCTCGAAGGTGGTTTCGGTGCCGGGCCGGGTGATGTGCTGGCGTTCGCCGACCACGCGACCCTGTTTGACGATGTAGAAATATTCGACCGGCCCGTCGGCGGGTTTGATGATGCTCTCGCCCTGGCCATAGAAACGCAGCTGACATTGTTCCACCAGATAAGCCAGGTGCGCGTGTTCCATCTGATTGAAGGGCGGGAAGCGCTGAAGGAATTGCAGGGTGCCCTGAATGTTCTGCAACACCGCGGTTTTCCCTGCCTGGGTGAAGGCGTCCGCTTTACTCATAACCATTACCGCAGTCTTTTTTGAATTGTTGTTGTCGGATCGTTGCAGCCATGGTCGGCCCCTGCGCGCGGGGTGCCCATTGGACGTAAGTCTAGGTTTGCGCTGCCGTTCGGCACATTTGGGAAGTGCCCTACAAAAACAGTCGGAAATTCTCCCGCCAGCCTCTTGGAAAAAAATCCGACGAAGTGCACATTGAAGCTCTGCTTAGCGATGTCTGACGACTGTGCCAGGTGACTGAATTGAAAACGTAGAGAATCCCATGTCCGACCACGATATTTTGAGCGACGCCGAGCGTGAAGCGCTCAGTGCTGTAATGCTCGAACCCGATCTGCCGCCGCAGCGTGTACTGATCGTCGATGACGACAAGGACGCCCGGGAGCTTTTGTCGGAGATACTCGCGTTGGATGGCATTCATTGCATGACCGCCGCCAGCGGTGAAACCGCGCTGAAGATGCTCGCGGAAAAACCCTCGATTGGCCTGGTGATCACTGATCTGCGCATGGGCCACGTCGGTGGGCTGGATCTGATTCGGCAGGTGCGTGAGTCGGAGCGGGCGGCGTTGCCGATCATCATTGTTTCCGGCGATGCCGATGTGAAGGACGCGATTGCCGCGATGCACCTGAGCGTGGTGGATTTTCTGCTCAAGCCGATTGATACGGCGAAGTTGCTGGGTCTGGTCAAACACGAATTGGGCATCGAACCCTGACTCTCAAGCGACACCGCCCCCCCTGTGGGAGCGGTCTTGCTCGCGAATGCGCAGTAACATTCAACACCTGTGGTGACTGTCCGACCGCCTTCGCGAGCAAGCCCGCTCCCACAATGGATCATCAGTGGTTGTCAGATTTTAGCGGCCAACAAAAAAGCCCTGATCACAAGATCAGGGCTTTTTCATGTCCGGCTTCAGCGCTAGTTACAGGCCGTTGGCCTTCTTGAACTCGCGACGACGACGGTGCAGTACCGGCTCGGTGTAGCCGTTCGGCTGTTTGGTGCCTTCGATCACCAGTTCGACCGCCGCCTGGAAGGCGATGTTGCTGTCGAAGTTCGGTGCCAGCGGACGGTACAGCGGGTCGTTCGCGTTCTGACGGTCGACCACCGGCGCCATGCGCTTGAGGCTTTCCATCACTTGCGCTTCGGTGACGATACCGTGGCGCAGCCAGTTGGCGATGTGCTGGCTGGATATCCGCAGCGTTGCACGGTCTTCCATCAGGCCGACGTCATTGATGTCCGGCACCTTCGAGCAACCCACGCCCTGGTCGATCCAGCGCACCACGTAACCGAGAATGCCCTGGGCGTTGTTGTCCAGTTCGTTCTTGATCTGCTCCGGCGTCCAGCTTGGGTTGACCGCCAGCGGAATGGTCAGGATGTCGTCCACCGAAGCACGGGCACGCTTGGCCAGTTCGGCCTGACGGGCGAACACGTCGACCTTGTGGTAATGCAGCGCGTGCAGCGCAGCCGCGGTCGGCGACGGTACCCAGGCGGTGTTGGCACCGGCCAGCGGGTGAGCGATTTTCTGTTCGAGCATCGCCGCCATCAGGTCGGGCATCGCCCACATGCCTTTACCGATTTGTGCACGACCTTGCAGGCCGGTGCTCAGACCGATATCGACGTTCCAGTTTTCGTAGGCGCCGATCCACTTCTCGGCCTTCATGTCGGCCTTGCGCACCATCGGGCCGGCTTCCATGGAAGTGTGGATTTCGTCGCCGGTACGGTCGAGGAAGCCAGTGTTGATGAACACCACGCGCTCGCTCGCAGCCTTGATGCAGGCCTTGAGGTTGACCGTGGTGCGGCGCTCCTCGTCCATGATCCCGACTTTCAAGGTGTTGCGCTTGAGGCTCAGTACATCTTCGATGCGACCGAACAGCTCGTTGGTGAACGCCGCTTCTTCCGGGCCGTGCATCTTCGGTTTAACGATGTAGACCGAGCCGGTGCGAGTGTTCTTGCGCGAGGTGTTGCCGTTGAGGTTGTGCATCGCCGCCAGGCACGTCACCAGACCGTCGAGGATGCCTTCCGGCACTTCGTTGCCGTCCTTGTCCAGGATCGCGTCGATGGTCATCAGGTGACCGACGTTGCGCACGAACAACAGCGAGCGGCCATGCAGGGTCACTTCGCCGCCATTGGGCGTGGTGTAGCTGCGATCCGGGTTCATGGTGCGGGTGAAGGTCTGGCCGCCCTTGGCGACTTCTTCGGACAGGTCGCCCTTCATCAGGCCGAGCCAGTTGCGGTAGATCACCACTTTGTCGTCGGCATCGACGGCGGCCACGGAGTCTTCGCAGTCCATGATGGTGGTCAGTGCCGCTTCCATCAGGATGTCTTTGACGCCGGCGGCATCGGTCTGGCCGACCGGGGTGCTGGCGTCGATCTGGATTTCGAAATGCAGGCCGTGGTTCTTCAGCAGGATCGCGATCGGGGCATTGGCATCGCCCTGGAAGCCGATCAGCTGTGCATCGTTGCGCAGGCCGGTGTTGCTGCCGCCCTTGAGGGTGACCAGCAGTTTGCCGTCAGCGATCTTGTAAGCCGTCGAATCGACGTGGGAACCGGCGGCCAGGGGCGCTGCTTCGTCGAGGAACGCACGGGCGAAGGCGATGACTTTATCGCCACGCACCTTGTTGTAGCCTTTGCCTTTTTCCGCGCCACCGTCTTCGCTGATCGCGTCGGTGCCATAGAGGGCGTCGTACAGCGAACCCCAGCGGGCGTTCGAGGCGTTGAGGGCAAAGCGGGCGTTCATCACCGGCACCACGAGTTGCGGGCCGGCGGTACGGGCGATTTCATCATCGACATTTTGCGTCGTTGCCTGGAAATCAGCCGCTTCTGGCAGCAGATAACCGATTTCTTGCAGGAAGGCTTTGTAAGCCACGGCGTCGTGCGCCTGGCCGGCATGTTCCTGGTGCCAGGCATCAAGGCGAGCCTGGAAGTCATCGCGTTTGGCGAGTAGGGCTTTGTTCTTCGGCGCCAGGTCATGAATGACCTTGTCGGCACCTTCCCAGAATTTTTCGGCGGTGAGGCCGGTACCGGGAATGGCTTCGTTGTTCACGAAGTCGAACAGGACTTTGGCGACCTGCAGGCCACCGACTTGAACGTGTTCAGTCATTGCTTGCCTCACTCTGCTCAGCTATTTCGCTTTTCAGCTCTTCAATTTGACAATGAAGCCTCTGGCCATTTAAACCACAAACCTTCCGACCAGTACATGCCATTGCTGGCGGCTGGGCTGGGACCAATCAACGGCTTGGGGGCCTTGCTGACGGGGCTTTCAAGGTTGCGAACGTGCCTTGGGCAGACATCGATCCAGCGTTATGTAGTGCGCGCCGAGGCATACTACATGATGCGTTGCGCTTGTGAAAATCAGACTAATTACGTCGTTCTGCGACCTCATGACGCATTGCGGTCACGTCGCGGAACGGGATGTTCTCAAAAAACCATCGGATTGTTCCAGCTAAATATAAAAAGTTGTACACATAAATCCTGTGCGGCTTCCATTCAGCTTCGCTGAGCCTGCATTTGTGGCGAGGGAGCTTGCTCCCGCTCGGGGGCGAAGCACCCGCAAAAGCTATGACTGACTGGAGAGGGCGTCCTGCGGCCGCCAGCGGGAGCAAGCTCCCTCGCCACAGGTGTTGTTCACTTGAGCATGGCGGCTGAATGTCGGTGCTTGCCTATACTTGCCTTTCTATAACAAAAGTCATGACAAGAGGGCGGCGCCATGGACCATCTCGTACTCACTGTGTTTGCCCCGGACAAGCCCGGGCAGGTCGAGCGCATCGCCCAATGCATCGCCGAACATGGCGGTAACTGGCTGGAAAGCCGCATGTCACGGATGGCCGGGCAGTTCGCCGGGATTCTGCGGGTGGGCGTACCGGCGGAGGCTTACGACGAATTAGTCGATGCCTTACAAGCACTGGCGGCACAGGGCATTCGCGTGCTGATCGCCGAGAGTGGCATCGAGCAGTCCTGCACCTGGAAACCGATCGCCATGGAGTTGGTGGGCAATGACCGCCCGGGCATCGTGCGCGACATCACTCGCTTGCTCAGCGAGCAGGGGGTGAACCTCGAACGGCTGGTGACCGAAGTGCGCCCGGCGCCGATGAGCAGCGAGCCGTTGTTTCACGCCGAAGCGATTCTGGCGGTGCCGCTGACCCTGTCGCTGGACGTGCTGCAATCGCGGCTGGAAACCCTGGCCGATGATCTGATGGTCGAACTGGTGTTACGCACAGACCTTTAAGCGCCGCCGGGTTATCCAGTTTTAACGTGCACCTGCCTGTGGATAACCTGTAGAGACCGGGCGCAAACCCGCGTCAGCCGTGGCTTGCCGGGAACTGATCAAAAAACCGCCAGCATTCAGTGACTTGCGCACAAACGGCGGGGATCACGCTGTGGATAACCTTGGGAAGGAACGTTGCAGGCCACGAGAACCGTGGCCTGCGAAGCTTTGTGCGTTTTTTGATCAGCTGCGCCGACGCAAACTGATCACTGCATCGACGCTGTAAACGGCCAGACCGGCCCAGATGAAAATGAACGCGATCAGCGTGCTCGACGACAAATGCTCACCAAACAGCAGCACCGCCTGCAGCAGTACCAGCGTTGGCGCCAGGTATTGCAGGAAGCCGATGGTGGTGTAGGGCAAGTGCCGGGTAGCGGCGTTGAAGCACACCAGCGGCACCAGCGTCACCGGGCCGGCAGCCACCAGCCACCAGGCTTGGGAGGTGGTCCAGAACGCCGGTTGTGCGCTGGTTGCGGTCTGGTTGAACAGCAACCAGGCGAAGGCGATCGGCACCAGCATCCACGTTTCCACCACCAGCCCCGGCAAGGCCTTGACCGGCGCCTGTTTGCGGATCAAGCCGTAAAAACCGAAGGTCAGCGCCAGCACCAGCGACACCCACGGCAGACTGCCGACCTGCCACACCTGCTGCGCCACGCCGATGGCCGCCAGGCCCACCGCGACCCACTGCATGCGCCGCAGACGTTCGCCGAGCAGCAGCATCCCAAGCAGCACGTTGACCAGCGGGTTGATGTAGTAACCAAGGCTCGCTTCGAGCATGCGCCCGTTGTTCACCGACCACACGTATGTCAGCCAGTTGGCCGCAATCAAGGTGCCACTCAAGGCCAGAATCGCCAGACGTTTCGGGTTGTCGAGCAACTCACGCAACCAACCGGGATGCTTCCACACCATCAGCAGCAAGGCGCCGAACAGCGCCGACCACAGCACGCGGTGAATGATGATCTCGACAGCGGGAACTTCGGCGATGGCTTTGAAGTAGATCGGGAACAGGCCCCAGATGATGTAGGCACTCAGGCCCAGAATGTACCCGCGACGCGGGTTGGCGGCTTGCATGCAGAATCCTTGCTTAGGCAGCTGACAAAGCAGGGATTGTAAGGAGATTTGGTGGCGAATGAGTTTTGAATTTGTGAACACTGGCCAAATGTGGGAGCGGGCTTGCTCGCGAATGCGGTGTATCAGCAGCAGAATAATTGCCTGACACACCGCCTTCGGGAGCAAGCCCCCTCCCACAATGGTTTGTGGTGAATCAGAACAGTTTCAGGGGTTCTTCATTCAGCGCCGAAAGCTGTTCGCGCAACGCCAACACCTGATCGCCCCAATAACGTTCGGTGCCGAACCACGGAAAGCTGTGCGGGAACGCCGGGTCGTCCCAGCGCCGCGCCAGCCAGGCGCTGTAGTGCATCAGGCGCAGGGCGCGCAGCGGTTCGATCAGCGCCAGTTCACGCGGATCGAAGTCGTGGAATTCGTTGTAGCCGTCCATCAGCTCCGAGAGCTGGCCCAGGCATTCCTGACGGTCGCCGGCGAGCATCATCCAGATGTCCTGCACGGCCGGGCCCATGCGGCAGTCGTCGAGGTCGACGATGTGGAACATTTCATCGCGGCACATCATGTTGCCGGGGTGGCAGTCGCCGTGCATGCGGATGTTCTGGTGCGGTGTGTTGGCGTAGACGTCTTCGACACGCTTGAGCAAGTCGCGGGCCACGGACTCGTAGGCTGGCAGCAGGCTCTTGGGGATGAAGTTGCCTTCAAGCAACGTCGCCAGCGAGGCATGGCCGAAGTTCTGCACGCCGAGTGCTTCACGGTGTTCGAACGGCTTGGTCGCGCCGACCGCATGAATCCGCCCGAGTAACTGGCCGAGGCGATACAACTGATCGAGATTGCCCGGCTCCGGCGCGCGACCGCCACGACGGGGGAACAGGGTGAAACGGAAACCCGCGTGTTCGTGCAGGGTCTGACCGTTGTGGATCAGCGGCGCCACCACCGGGATTTCGACGTCGGCCAGTTCGAAGGTGAACTGGTGTTCTTCGAGGATGGCTTCGTTGGTCCAGCGCTGCGGACGATAGAACTTGGCGATCAGCGGTTCGGAGTCTTCGATACCGACCTGATAAACGCGGTTCTCATAGCTGTTGAGCGCGAGAATGCGCGCATCACTGAGAAACCCGATGCTTTCGACGGCATCGAGTACAAGGTCGGGGGTAAGGGTTTCAAACGGGTGGGCCATGCTGACTCCTGCGCGCAGCAGGCTGCCGCGTCCGGCCCAGCATGGTAGCGCAGACTGTGGAGGTTGAGGGTTTTGCCTTAAATAGTGGGCTGCCTGGAAGGGCCTCTTCGGGAGCAAGCCCCCTCCCACAGTGGATCTCCGGTGTGCCGACCATCTCATGCACTCAGCCGATCCAATGTGGGAGCGGGCTTGCTCGCGAAAGCGGTTTATCAGGCGCCGACGATCCCGCCATCCTCACGAGTAATCGCCATCACCGAAGACCGTGGCTTGCCATTCGGCAGATGCTCGGGGAAGGTCGAACCGCCGTTTTCGCCCGGGTGCTGAATCCCGACAAACAGGGTTTTCTGGTCCGGCGAGAAGCTGATCCCGGTGACTTCGCAACCAATCGGCCCGACCATGAACCGGCGAATCTCGCCGGTCTTGGGATCGGCACAGAGCATCTGGTTGTTGCCCATCCCGGCAAAGTCCCCGGCGTTGCTCGAATCGCCATCGGTGAGAATCCACAAGCGCCCAGCCTTGTCGAAGCCCAGACCGTCCGGGCTGTTGAACATGTTCTGCGGGGTGATGTTCGACGAGCCGCCCTTCGGCGTGCCGGCATGCACACCCGGATTGCCGGCGACCACAAACAGGTCCCAGGCGAAAGTTTTCGCCGCATGATCGTCGCGGTCGGTGCGCCAGCGCAGGATCTGCCCGTAGACGTTCTTCGCGCGCGGGTTCGGCCCGCCCACTGGCTGCCCGTCTTCGCCGCGCTTGGCGTTGTTGGTCAGGGTGCAATAAACCTGGCCGTCCTTCGGGCTGACCACGATCCACTCCGGGCGGTCCATGCGCGTGGCGCCGACCACACTGGCGGCGAGGCGGGCGTGGATCAGCACTTCGGCCTGATCGGCGAAACCGCTGCTGGCGTCGATGCCGTTCTTGCCGTGGGTCAGTTCGATCCACTGGCCCTGGCCCTTCGGGTGATCCGGGTTGCCGTCACCGGCGTCGAACTTGGCCACGTACAGCGTGCCGTGGTCGAGGAGGTCGCGGTTGGCTTTCGGGTTGCGATGGTTGATGCGGTCGCGGCTGACGAATTTGTAGATGAACTCGCCGCGTTCGTCGTCGCCCATGTACACCACGGCGCGACCGTCATCGGTCTCGGCGAGGGCGGCGTTTTCATGCTTGAAGCGACCCAACGCGGTGCGCTTGACCGGGGTCGATTGCGGATCGAACGGATCGATCTCGACCACCCAGCCGTGACGGTTGAGTTCGTTGGGATTCTTGGCCATGTCGAAACGCGGGTCGAACGGGTGCCAGTTGATTTCGCGGCTGGCGGCCGACACGCCGTAGCGCTTTTGTGCCGGGTCGAACTGCTGCTGCGCGTTGCTGCTGCCGAAGCAGTCGGTGAAGTTTTCTTCGCAGGTCAGGTAGGTGCCCCACGGCGTCTTGCCGTTGGCGCAGTTCTGGAAGGTGCCGAGGACTTTCTTGCCGTGCTTGTCGGCGGCCGTCTTCATCAGCTCATGACCGGCCGCCGGGCCGCTGATGCGCAGCGGCGAGTTGCCGTGGATGCGGCGGTTGTAGCGCGAGCCCTGGACGAACTGCCACTGACCATTTTTGCGCTGCACTTCGATCACCGACACCCCTTCGCAGGCCAGCGCCTTGCGCACGTCTTCGGCCGATTGCGGCATGCCGCCGTGCGGGTAGAGGTAGCGGTAGTTGGTGTATTCGTTGTTGATCGCCATCAACGCACGGTTTCGGTCGTCGGGGAATTCGAACAGGCTCATGCCGTCGTTGTTGTCGCCGAACTGCACTTCCTGGGCGGCGGCGGTGCCATTGCCGCTCGGGTCGAACGCCGGGCCGTTCTTGTGCAATGGTTGACCCCAACTGATCAGCACCGAGGACTTGTAGCCCTTAGGCAGGCTGATGACGTCAGTGGTCGCGGCGGGAATGCTCTCGAAACCGAGCAGGCGGCTGTTGCCGGCGCTGATGCCGGTGGCCAGCGCGCTGCGGCTCAGCAGGTTGCCGCCGAGGAACATGGCGGCGCCGCACAGTGCCCCGGCGCTGATGAAACCGCGACGGCTGAGGCCGACCATTTTTTCCAGATCAGTCGATTGGTTTTCTTCTAATAGGCTCACATCAGGCTCCCTGCTTGGTTTTGGCAGCAACCTTAATGGGGGGCGATGAAGCTTTTGTTGCAGAAAGTCCGTTACAGCGGCGTGCCGATCAGCACATTGGACGGCGAGAATTGCACTTGCACCGGTTGCTCGACACTCAGCTTGCGGGTGCGAAGCTGCAGCGGCTCCGCCAGAGCGCAGAGCGTCTGGCCGTTGGGCAGGGTGATGCGCACTTCGCTGGGGCCGTCCTCGGCATCGAGAATGGCTTCAATGGTGCCCTGCAGAAGATTGTGTCCAGATGTTGCAACTTGCTCCGGGGCCAGCAATTCAAGCCAGCCGGCCTTGATCAGTGCCACCACTTCGGTGCCCGGTTGCAGTTCCAGGTGCACGGTGCTGTCGTGGGTGATCTGCGCGTTGATCCACAGGCCTTCGGCCAGTTCTAGGCGAATCAGGTCGTTGCGGCCCTGACCTTCGATGGCGACGACTTTGCCGTGCAACTGGTTGCGCGCGCTGGTGCGCAGCATCAGGCGCCCGAGCAGGTCCAGATCGCTGGCGTCTTCGGCGGCTTCCAGCACCTGCGCCTGCAAGGCCTGCAGCTTTTGATAAAGGCGCAACACCCGTTCGCCTTCGCTGGACAATCTGGCGCCACCGCCGCCCTTGCCACCGACCGCGCGTTCCACCAGCGGTTTCTGCGCCAGGTTGTTCAACTCGTCGATTGCATCCCAAGCGGCTTTGTAACTGAGCCCGGCGCTTTTCGCGGCGCGGGTGATCGAGCCCTGTTCGGCAATGTGTTGCAGCAGGGCGATGCGCTGCGGACGGCGGACGATGTGCTGGGACAACAGGGTGGGCAGGGACATTGGTGGGGGCTTTTTCACAGTGACGGTGGGAAGTGAAGTTGGCGGCTTGCACCACAAGAGTCAAGCCACACGCTGTCCCCCGGTGGGAGCGGGCTTGCTCGCGAAGGCGGTGTGTCAGTCGCCATAGATGCTGAATGTACAGGCCCCTTCGCGAGCAAGCCCGCTCCCACAATGGGATTGTGCCGATTCTCAAGTCCCCGGTTTTGGCGTGCGCGCCAGGCAATACACGTCAACCCGCGCTGCACCGGCATCTTTTAACAGTCGCGCCAGTGCCTGGGCCGTGGCGCCGGTGGTCAGCACGTCATCGATCAATGCGAAGTGCCGACCTTTCACCTCTGCGTCCGGGGCCAGGGCGAAGGCGTGACGCAAGTTGCGCTTGCGTGCCTTGGCGTCGAGATCCTGTTGGGCGCTGGTGTCGTGAATCCGCCGTAGAGCCTGTTCCTCAAAAGGCAGATCCAGCTGTTGGCTCAACCATCGCCCCAGCATTGCCGCTTGATTGAACCCACGTTGACGCAGACGTTTGCTGGCCAGTGGCACCGGCACCAATAGGTCGGGTCGCGGCAAACCTTCATCGAAGCGATGTTGCAGGTATTGTCCGGCAACGTCGGCGAGCAGGTGACCAAACGGCCATTTCGCGTTGTGTTTAAAACGCGTAATCAAACTGTCCACCGGGAAGTCATAGCGCCATGGCACCACCACCTGTTCGAACGCCGGCGGCTCTAGCAGGCACCCGCCGCAGGTCAGGCCAGTGCTGGGCAGCGGCAAGGCGCAGCTCTGGCAGTGGTCGCCGAGCCAGGGCAGATCGGTTTCGCAGGCGACGCAAATTGGCATTTCTGCTTCTGCGGGCTCATCGCACAGCAAGCAGGTCTGTACGTTTTTTAAACAGATGTAAACCTGTTGTTCGTGTCGTGGTTGACAGCGCATGACTCTTCCTTAAATATGCCGAACATCCGTGTCGCGCCTGTGGGTATTCCGTTCCCGCAGCCGCCAGCCAAGCATAACCAAGGAACTGCCCATGAGCGCCAGCACCTCTGCCACCCTGCGTCACGACTGGTCTTTAGCCGAAGTCAAAGCGCTCTTCGTACAGCCATTCAACGACTTGCTGTTCCAGGCGCAGACGGTGCACCGCGCCCATTTCAACGCCAACCGCGTGCAGGTTTCCACGCTGCTGTCGATCAAGACCGGTGCCTGCCCGGAAGACTGCAAGTACTGCCCGCAGTCCGGTCACTACAACACCGGCCTGGAAAAAGAAAAGCTGATGGAAGTGCAGAAAGTCCTCGAAGAGGCTGCCCGCGCCAAAGCCATCGGCTCGACCCGTTTCTGCATGGGCGCGGCGTGGAAGCACCCGTCGGCCAAAGACATGCCGTATGTGCTGAAGATGGTCGAAGGCGTGAAGGCCATGGGCCTGGAAACCTGCATGACCCTCGGTCGTCTCGATCAGGAACAGACCGAGGCGCTGGCCAAGGCTGGCCTCGATTACTACAACCACAACCTCGACACCTCGCCGGAGTTCTACGGCAGCATCATCACCACCCGCACCTACAGCGAACGCTTGCAGACGCTGGCCTACGTGCGTGAGTCGGGGATGAAGATCTGCTCCGGCGGCATTCTCGGCATGGGCGAGTCGCTGGATGACCGCGCCAACTTGCTGATCCAGTTGGCCAACCTGCCTGAGCATCCAGAGTCGGTGCCGATCAACATGCTGGTGAAGGTCGCCGGCACGCCGCTGGAAAACGCCGATGACGTCGATCCGTTCGACTTCATCCGCATGCTCGCCGTGGCGCGCATCCTCATGCCGCAATCCCACGTGCGCCTGTCCGCCGGCCGTGAGGCGATGAATGAGCAGATGCAAGCGTTGGCATTCCTTGCCGGTGCCAACTCGATTTTCTACGGCGACAAACTGCTGACCACCGCCAACCCGCAGGCCGACAAGGACATGCAACTGTTCGCGCGCCTGGGCATTCAACCGGAAGCGCGCGAAGAGCATTCCGACGAGGTGCATCAGGCCGCGATCGAGCAGGCGTTGGTGGAGCAGAAGAGCAGCGAGCAGTTCTATAACGCTGCGGTCTGATCTTCGCTCGAAACGCAAAACCCCCTGTAGGAGCTGCCGAAGGCTGCGATCTTTTGATCTTGCTGTAAAAAATCAACATCAAAAGATCGCAGCCTGCGGCAGCTCCTACAGAGCTATCACTGACTTTTCGAGGCCTGCATGTCTTTCGATCTCGCCGCACGCCTTGCTGCCCGCCGTGCCGAAAATCTCTATCGTCAGCGCCCGCTGCTCGAGTCCCCGCAGGGGCCTGAAGTGGTGGTCGACGGCCAGCCGTTGCTGGCGTTCTGTAACAACGATTACCTTGGCCTGGCCAATCATCCGCAGGTGATCGAAGCCTGGCGCGCCGGTGCCGAGCGCTGGGGTGTGGGCGGTGGCGCGTCGCATCTGGTGATCGGTCACAGCGGCCCGCATCACGCACTGGAAGAAGCCCTCGCCGATCTCACCGGCCGGCCCCGTGCGTTGCTGTTCACCACCGGCTACATGGCCAACCTCGGTGCGGTCACGGCGCTGGTCGGGCAGGGCGATACGGTGCTGGAAGACCGGCTCAACCACGCGTCGTTGCTGGATGCCGGTCTGTTGTCCGGCGCGCGGTTCAATCGTTACCTGCACAACGACGCCGACAGCCTGGCCAAGCGGCTGGAGAAAGCCACCGGCAATACGCTGGTGGTGACTGACGGAGTGTTCAGCATGGACGGCGATCTCGCCGATCTGCCGGCGCTGGCGCGTGAGGCCAAGGCCAAAGGCGCGTGGTTGATGGTCGACGATGCCCATGGCTTCGGCCCGCTCGGCGCCAATGGCGGCGGGATCGTCGAGCATTTTGGTCTGAGTCAGGAGGATGTGCCGGTGCTGGTCGGCACCCTTGGCAAGGCGTTCGGTACTGCTGGCGCTTTTGTCGCTGGCAGTGAAGAGCTGATCGAAAGCCTGATCCAGTTCGCCCGGCCCTACATCTACACCACCAGCCAGCCGCCAGCGCTGGCCTGTGCGACCCTGAAAAGTCTGGAATTACTGCGCACCGAGCATTGGCGGCGTGAGCACCTTAACCTGCTGATCCGCCAATTTCGTCGAGGGGCCGAGCAGATCGGTCTGCAACTGATGGACAGCTTCACCCCGATCCAGCCGATTCTGATCGGCGATGCCGGTCGCGCCGTGCGCCTGTCGCGGATGCTGCGCGAGCGCGGCTTGATGGTCACGGCCATCCGTCCGCCTACCGTTCCGGCGGGAAGTGCACGCCTGCGCGTGACCCTGACCGCCGCCCACAGCGAGGCGCAGGTGCAGCTATTGTTGGAAGGACTGGCCGATTGCTTTGCCCAACTGTCGTCGGAGCCAAGCCATGCGTGATCGCCTGATTCTGCTGCCCGGCTGGGGCCTCGGCGTTTCGCCGCTGGAGCCTCTGGCCGCGGCATTGCAAGGGCTCGACGAGCACCTGCATGTCGAGATCGAGCCGTTGCCGGAACTCGATTCTTGCGACTTGCAGAATTGGCTCGACGAACTCGATGAACGGATCCCTCAGGACGTGTGGCTGGGCGGTTGGTCGCTCGGCGGCATGCTTGCCGGCGAGTTGGCGGCGAGGCGTGGAGAACATTGCTGCGGGCTGCTGACACTGGCGAGCAATCCTTCATTTGTCGCCCATGAACAATGGCCGAGCGCGATGCCCGGCGAGACGTTCGATGCGTTTCTCGCCGGCTGCCAGACCGACCCGCGAATGACCCTCAAGCGGTTCTCGCTGCTGTGTGCCCAAGGCGCGCAAGATCCGCGCGGCTTGTCGCGGCTGATGCTGGGCGGGGCGCCGAATGCAGCCCCCGAGACCTTGATGGCCGGCCTGGAATTGCTCGCACAACTGGATACCCGTGAAGCGTTGCAGGCCTTTCGCGGCCCGCAGTTGCATCTGTTCGCCGGGCAGGACGGCCTGGTGCCGGCAGAAGCAGCAGGGGCGTTGTTCGCGCTGTTGCCGGATATCGAAATTGGTCTGATCGAACAGGCCAGTCATGCATTTCTTCTGGAAGACCCCCATGGCGTGGCGGGTGCGATCCAGGCTTTTCTACACGAGTGCGGTGATGACTGATTTGTCTCTTGTTGCGCTGCCTGGCGGCTTGCCTGACAAGCGCCAGGTCGCGGCGTCTTTCTCACGTGCGGCGGCCAGCTACGACAGCGTTGCCGAGCTGCAGCGTGATGTCGGTTCGCAGTTGCTCGCACGCTTGCCAGCAGGTTTTGTGCCGGCGCGGTGGCTGGATCTGGGTTGCGGCACCGGGTATTTCACTCGCGCAATGGCCGAGCGATTTGTCGAGGGTCATGGTCTGGCACTGGATATCGCCGAGGGCATGCTCAATCACGCCCGTCCTTTGGGGGGGGCGCAGCATTTCATCGCTGGCGATGCGGAACGTCTGCCGTTGCAGGATTCGACCTGTGAGCTGATCTTTTCCAGCCTTGCAGTGCAGTGGTGTGCGGACTTCGAATCGGTGCTCAGTGAGGCTTTTCGCATACTGAAACCCGGTGGGATTTTTGCGTTTGCTAGTCTTTGTGTAGGGACGTTGTACGAGTTGCGGGACAGCTGGCGGCAGGTCGATGGCTTGGTGCACGTCAACCGCTTCCGCGAGTTCGCCCGGTATGAGCAGTTGTGTGCCGCCAGTGGCTTGCGTACGGTGAGTCTGCAGAATCAGCCGCATGTGCTGCACTACCCGGATGTGCGCAGCCTGACCCACGAACTCAAGGCGCTCGGCGCGCACAATCTGAACCCTGGTCGGCCGGGTGGCTTGACCGGGCGCGCGCGGATCCTCGGTTTGATCGAGGCTTACGAGCAGTTCCGTGAGGCGCAGGGATTGCCGGCGACTTACCAGGTGGCCTACGCCGTTTTGGAGAAACCCTTATGAGCGCAGCCTATTTCATCACCGGGACTGACACCGATGTCGGCAAGACCACCGTGGCTGCCGGGTTGCTGCATGCTGCGCGCTCGGCAGGGCTGAGTACGGCGGCGGGGAAACCGGTTGCCTCGGGCTGCGAGGTCACCCCCAAGGGGTTGCGCAATGCCGATGCGCTGGCGCTGCTGGCCGAGTGTTCGGTGCCGCTGACTTATCAACAGGTCAATCCGGTGGCATTCGAGCCGGCCATCGCGCCGCATCTGGCAGCGCGTGAGGCCGGCGTCGCGCTGACCGTGCAATCGTTGCTGGCGCCGATGCGCGAAATTCTGGCGCTGAATGCCGATTTCACGTTGATCGAAGGGGCGGGTGGCTGGCGGGTGCCGTTGGCCGATCAGGACAATCTGTCGGATCTGGCCATCGCGTTGAAGCTGCCGGTGATTCTGGTGGTGGGTGTGCGCCTGGGCTGCATCAGCCATGCGTTGCTGACGGCCGAGGCAATTGCTCGCGATGGCCTGCAACTGGCGGGTTGGGTGGCGAATATCATCGATCCGAAGACGTCGCGGCTGGAGGAGAACCTGGCGACGTTGGCCGAGCGGCTTCCGGCGCCGTGTCTGGGGCGGGTACCGAAACTGAAATCGCTCAGCGCCGAGGCTGTGGCCGATCATCTGCAACTCGATCTGCTGGATTAATGCTGTTGGCTATGACAAGGCACTGTGCCATCAGTATTTTTGACGGGTGTTTTTCTGGCGCCTCTGCTTCAATGACCACCATTGATCCTTCCCAAGGATGAGAGTGCTATGGAAATCTCCGGTAACACAGCTTTTTATGCAGGTTTGAGCACCATTCAAACCGGGCAGAACCGTGTCGACCAGGCCGCGAGCCAGATCGCCAACAACACCATCGAGCGTTCGGTCACCAGCCAGTCTTCGGAGGCTCAGGTCGATCGTCTGCGTGGTATCGACCGCAGTCAGCAAATGGATCCGGGCAGCGCCATGGCCGAGATGGCCCAGGGCAAGTTTCAGGTAGAGCTGGGCACCAAGGTCGCCAAGGCTTCCGATGAAATGCTCGGTACGATCATCGATACGTTTGCCTGATTTTTCTCGTCTCCCGCCTGCTGAACGCCGCGCCTTGTCGCGGCGTTTTTCGTTGTAAGTCCTTCTCCCTCAACTAATCTTTTTTTATGGCCCGTGGCTCTGTGCAGTCCATGGCGGTTTGCTGTGTCCGGCGTTTGAAAAAAGTGATGACGAACGGCAAAAGATCGACGCTTGACAAGATTTCGGCGTAAACGTATGTTTCAAACAACTGTTTG
Source organism: Pseudomonas sp. 14P5.3.2 (assembly GCF_057799175.1). Taxonomy (NCBI): domain Bacteria; kingdom Pseudomonadati; phylum Pseudomonadota; class Gammaproteobacteria; order Pseudomonadales; family Pseudomonadaceae; genus Pseudomonas; species Pseudomonas sp. 14P5.3.2. The sequence goes on from NZ_JBYOKU010000008.1 coordinate 120,980, forward strand.
ACCGTCACAACAAATCAACACGGTCGTTCATTCCCGGTTACATCAGCAGAGGTTTATCGCTATGCCTGACTACAAGGCCCCCTTGCGTGATATTCGCTTCGTTCGTGACGAACTGCTCGGCTACGAAGCGCACTATCAGAGCCTTCCGGCTTGCGCCGACGCAACGCCAGACATGGTTGACGCCATTCTCGAAGAAGGCGCCAAGTTTTGTGAGCAGGTACTGGCACCGCTGAACCGCGTGGGCGACCTCGAAGGCTGCACCTGGAGCGAGTCCGGCGTGAAGACCCCGACTGGCTTCAAAGAAGCCTACAAGCAATTCGTCGAAGGCGGCTGGCCTAGCCTGGCGCACGACGTCGAGCACGGCGGTCAAGGCCTGCCGGAGTCGCTGGGTCTGGCCGTCAGCGAAATGGTCGGTGAAGCCAACTGGTCGTGGGGCATGTACCCAGGCCTGTCGCACGGCGCGATGAACACCATCTCCGAGCATGGCACTCCTGAGCAGCAAGAAGCCTATTTGACCAAACTGGTTTCCGGCGAGTGGACCGGCACCATGTGCCTGACCGAACCTCACTGCGGCACCGACCTGGGCATGCTGCGCACCAAGGCCGAGCCTCAGGCTGATGGTTCCTACAAAGTTTCCGGCACCAAGATCTTCATCTCGGCCGGTGAACACGACATGGCCGACAACATCGTCCACATCGTACTGGCCCGCCTGCCGGACGCACCGGCTGGCACCAAAGGCATTTCTCTGTTCATCGTTCCAAAGTTCCTGCCGAACGCCGATGGCACCCTCGGTGCGCGCAACGCAGTGAGCTGCGGTTCGCTGGAACACAAGATGGGCATTCACGGCAACGCCACTTGCGTGATGAACTTCGACGGCGCGACCGGTTTCCTGATCGGCCCGGCGAACAAAGGCCTGAACTGCATGTTCACCTTCATGAACACCGCACGTCTGGGTACCGCGCTGCAAGGTCTGGCCCACGCCGAAATCGGCTTCCAGGGTGGCCTGAAATACGCTCGCGATCGTCTGCAAATGCGCTCCCTGACTGGCCCGAAAGCGCCGGACAAGGCTGCTGACCCGATCATCGTGCACCCTGACGTACGTCGCATGCTGTTGACCATGAAGGCTTTCGCCGAAGGCAACCGCGCGATGGTGTACTTCACTGCCAAGCAGGTCGACATCGTCAAATACGGCGTCGACGAAGAAGAGAAGAAGAAGGCCGACGCACTGCTGGCGTTCATGACGCCGATCGCCAAAGCGTTCATGACCGAAGTCGGTTTCGAAGCCGCCAACCACGGCGTGCAGATCTACGGTGGCCACGGTTTCATCGCCGAGTGGGGCATGGAGCAGAACGTTCGCGACAGCCGTATTTCGATGCTGTACGAAGGCACCACCGGCATCCAGGCACTCGACCTGCTGGGCCGTAAAGTGCTGATGACCCAAGGCGAGGCTCTGAAAGGCTTCACCAAGATCGTCCACAAGTTCTGCCAGAACAACGAAGGCAACGAAGCCGTCAAAGAATTCGTTGCACCGCTGGCTGCACTGAACAAGGAATGGGGCGAGCTGACCATGAAGGTCGGTATGGCAGCCATGAAAGATCGCGAAGAAGTCGGCGCGGCCTCCGTGGACTACCTGATGTACTCCGGTTACGCCTGCCTGGCCTACTTCTGGGCCGACATGGCACGTGTGGCGGCCGAGAAGCTGGCAGAAGGCACCGGCGACGCAGCGTTCTACACCGCCAAGCTGCAAACCGCGCGCTTCTACTTCCAGCGCATCCTGCCACGTACCCGTACTCACGTGGCCACCATGCTGTCGGGCGCCAACAACCTGATGGACATGAAAGAAGAAGACTTCGCACTGGGCTACTAAGCCTCAACGCGGTCTGACGAAAACCGCTGCTCCCATGGGGCAGCGGTTTTTTTTGTTTCTGAATCGCTCAGAAACCCGAGTTTTCTGCCGTTAAAGAGACTGCGTGTGATCTGGATCACATTGTGTGTGCTTAACTGGCCACATTGCAGGCACAATGCCATCTCTTTGATATGACGGGTCGGAGCTTTACCCTTGCCGCGTTCTTCTGCTGTACGTTTCAGCCATTTCCTACCTTCACTGCTGTTGTTACTTGCGGGGTTGGCGGCTGCGTACGTCAAAGACCTCAACGTATTCTTCACTTCGCTGTTCAACGTGTTGCCGACCCTGGTGCTGTTGTTGGGCGGCGCTTACTGTGCGGTTTACCGACGTCAGCGCGAACTGTTTCTGATGCTCACGGTGTACATCGCCTACTTTTTGCTCGACACCCAGACCGACTATTACCGCGACAATGGCAAAGTGCGCGAAGACGCTGCCGTGGTATTCCACCTTGTCTGTCTGTTGTTGCCGCTGCTGTTCGGGCTGTTCGCCGCGTGGCAGGAACGTACCCATCTGTTTCAGGACATGGTGGCGCGGTTCGCCGTGTTGCTGGCCTTCGGCAGCGTCGCCCTCGGCCTTGAGCAGAGTTATCCCCAGGCTCTGCTCATGTGGCTCTCGGAAATCCGCTGGCCGGCGCTGCATGGCGCCTGGATGAGCCTGATCCAGATGTCCTATCCGGTATTCCTCTCGGCGTTCCTGCTGCTGGCCTGGCAGTACTGGCGCAACCCGCGCCCGCTGCATGCGGCGCAACTGGTCGGCTTGCTCGGTTTGTTCTGGATGCTGCCGAAAACCTTCATCCTGCCATTCACCCTGAACATCATGTGCAGTCAGGTGATGCTGATGGTTGCGGCTGCCGTGGCGCATGAGGCCTATCAAATGGCCTTCCGCGATGAACTCACCGGTCTGCCGGGGCGCCGCGCGCTCAATGAACGGATGCAGCGCCTGGGGCGCAACTATGTGCTGGCGATGAGCGACGTCGATCACTTCAAGAAATTCAACGACACTCACGGTCACGATGTTGGTGACCAAGTGCTGCGACTGGTCGCCAGCAAACTGTCGAAAATCAGCGGCGGCGGTAGGGCATATCGCTATGGTGGTGAGGAATTCGCCCTGGTGTTTGCGGGCAAAACCCTCGAGGAATGCATGCCGCACCTGGAAGTGATCCGCGAATCGATTGCCTCCTACAACATCCAGTTGCGCAATCAGGAGAACCGCCCGCAGGACGACCAGCAAGGTCGCCAGCGCCGTAGCGGCAGCGGTGCTTCCAGTGTCTCGGTCACGGTCAGTATCGGCGTTGCCGAACGGGTCGAGCAGCGGACGCCGGAAGAAGTCCTCAAGTCCGCCGACCAGGCGTTGTACAGCGCCAAGGGCGCCGGGCGTAACTGCGTCATGGCGTTCGGACAGAACCGTCGCGGCGCAGTGCGCATGGACAGCGCCGCTGGCTGAATCACGCCACAACCATCACTAAAAAGCCCGCTGATTGCGGGCTTTGTTTTATCGCTGAATGTTGGTGACCAAAAATAACAAATCAGTCACCGGTTGACCCTATGTGTCGCAAAAGTTGTTGAGGTACACTCGGCCTCAACGAAAACACTCTTCCACGAATCACCTGTTTAGATCTTGCGAGGTTTGCCATGGCTGACTACAAAGCGCCGCTGCGCGATATGCGCTTCGTCCTCAATGAAGTATTCGAAGTCGCCAAACTCTGGGCCGAACTGCCGGCCTTGGCCGAGACCGTCGATGCAGAAACCGTAGAAGCCATTCTCGAAGAGGCCGGCAAGGTCACCAGCAAAAGCATTGCACCCCTGAGCCGCGCAGCCGACGAAGAAGGCTGCCACTGGAAGGACGGCGCCGTCAGCACCCCGGCCGGTTTCCCACAGGCCTATCAGACTTATGCAGAGGGCGGTTGGGTCGGCGTCGGTGGCGATCCGGCCTACGGCGGCATGGGCATGCCCAAGGCTGTCTCGGCGCAAGTCGAAGAAATGGTCAACTCCGCCAGCCTGTCGTTCGGCCTGTACCCGATGCTGACCGCCGGCGCTTGCCTGTCGATCAACGCCCACGCCAGCGAGGAGCTGAAGGCCGCGTACCTGCCGAACATGTACGCCGGCATCTGGGCCGGTTCCATGTGCCTGACCGAGCCGCACGCCGGCACCGACCTGGGCATCATTCGCACCAAGGCCGAACCGCAGGCCGACGGTTCCTACAAGGTCAGCGGCACCAAGATCTTCATCACCGGCGGTGAGCACGACCTGACCGAGAACATCATTCACCTGGTGCTGGCGAAACTGCCGGACGCCCCGGCCGGCCCGAAAGGCATTTCGCTGTTCCTGGTACCGAAGTTCATGGTCAATGCCGATGGCAGCCTGGGCGCGCGCAACCCGGCGAACTGCGGTTCGATCGAGCACAAGATGGGCATCCAGGCGTCCGCGACCTGCGTGATGAACTTCGACGAAGCCGTGGGTTATCTGGTCGGCGAGCCGAACAAGGGGCTGGCGGCGATGTTCACCATGATGAACTACGAGCGTCTGGGCGTCGGCATTCAAGGCCTGGCCAGCGGCGAGCGCTCTTATCAGAACGCCGTCGAATATGCGCGTGATCGTCTGCAGAGTCGTTCGCCGACCGGCGCGCAGAACAAGGACAAGGTTGCCGACCCGATCATCGTCCACCCGGACGTGCGTCGCATGCTGCTGACCATGAAAGCCTCGAACGAGGGCGGTCGCGCCTTCTCCACCTACGTGGCGATGCAACTCGACACCGCCAAGTTCAGCGAAGACGCGACCACCCGCAAGCGCGCAGAAGACCTGGTCGCGCTGCTGACCCCGGTGGCCAAGGCATTCCTCACGGACCTGGGCCTGGAAACCACCGTGCACGGCCAGCAGATTTTCGGCGGCCACGGCTACATCCGCGAGTGGGGTCAGGAGCAACTGGTGCGTGACGTGCGTATCACCCAGATCTACGAAGGCACCAACGGCATTCAGGCGCTGGACCTGGTCGGGCGCAAGATCGTCGGCAGCGGCGGCGCGTTCTACAAGCTGTTCGCTGACGAGATCCGCCACTTCACCGCAACGGCCAGCGCTGACCTCGGCGAATTCACCAAGCCGCTGAACGATGCCGTCAGCACCCTCGATGAACTGACTGCATGGCTGCTGGATCGGGCGAAAACCAATCCGAACGAAATCGGCGCGGCCTCGGTCGAATATTTGCAAGCGTTTGGCTACACCGCTTATGCCTACATGTGGGCACTGATGGCGAAAGCCGCGCTGGGCAAAGAAGCCCAGGACGATTTCTACGCCAGCAAGCTGGGCACCGCGCGCTTCTATTTCGCCCGTCTGCTGCCGCGTATCCACTCACTGAGCGCATCGGTGAAGGCTGGCAGCGAGTCGTTGTTCCTGCTGAACGCTGAACAGTTTTGATGATGTAACGTAATGTAAGCATTCTCTTACATGACGTGCTGCTGTTCTCCCATAGGCGTGGATTGGATCCACAGCTAATCTACAACTCATGGACGTCGCGCAGGAAGCGCAAAGCAACAACACGGACACGTAGGATTCTGCCAGGGTGGCGGAGTGAAATGGATGTCAGGGAAACAGTCTGCAAAGCCCCGCTTCGGCGGGGTTTTCTTTTGCCTGCAGAAAAGTATCAGGCCAGCGGATCCAGTGGTGGCGCGGCTTTAAGTGGTTTGTCCTCACGCTGAATCACTTCTTCCAGCAACGTTCGCAGCAACGCCAAAGACGCCTGCTGGCGCTGCACGTCGCGGCATACCAGCCCAACCTTCAGCGGCACCCGTGGTTCGCTCAACGGCTTCCACAGCAGATCCTGTTCGTCGTATTCCCTCTGTGAGCGACCGGGCAACACCGTCGCCAGTTTGGTGTGCGGCAGACTGTCGAGAATCCCCAGCATATTGTTCAGCTCGGCCTGTACTTGCGGGCGCCGCCCCAGGCTGGTCAGTTGCGCCTGCCAGATCTGCCGGATCTGAAATTCTTCGCCCAGCAGCAACATGGGCAATTCCGCAGCCTGGCGCATCGAGACTTTCTTGAATTCACGCAGCGGGTGATCCGCCGGGATGACCAGCGTCAGTTCGTCTTCGTACAGCAGCACGCCATGCAGCCCCGGTTGGCGCGGCGGCAGGTAGCTGATGCCGATGTCCAGCGAGCCGTTGAGCAAACGGCGCTCGATCTCCAGCCCCGTCAGTTCATAGATCTGCACCACAAGATGCGGCTGCGCCTTGCGCACCCGTTCGAGCATTTGCGGCACGAGGCTGGTGTGCACGGTTTGCAGTACGCCGATCGCCAGCGTGCGCAGGGCTTGTCCCTTGAAGTTGCCCAGCGCTTCCCGTGCCCGCTGCAGACCGTCGAGCAGCGGCAGGGCGTGGTTGTACAGCGTGTGTGCGGCGAGTGTCGGCAACAGACGTTTGCTGCTGCGTTCGAACAGGGTGACGTCGAGGTTCTGTTCAAGCTGGCGAATCTGCTGCGACAGTGCCGGTTGCGAGATCGACAGGCGCTCGGCCGCGCGGCCGACATGGCCCTCTTCGTAGACCGCGACGAAATAACGCAGTTGTTTGAAATCCATAAGTAGCGCTTATCGAAAATGCTGGTAAATCGAAATGGCCCGAAGCCGTCAGTGAGCCTAGTCTAACCGCAATCACAAGGCTTACAGGGCCAGAGAGCGCGATGAATAGCGTTTGCTTCGACAGTGTTTGCATAGGCAGTTCAAAAAACCTCAACCGAGGTTTTTTTTAATGAATCTGTTCAGTTTGCGGCGCCAGGCGCCGAGTCTTGATGACCTCGCTTTCGAGGCCGCTTCACCCCAGGCAGGCGACAGCCTGAATGCCCAGCGTCTGATGCCCAGTGTCGAACGGCCGCAGCAGGTGTTCGTTCGCGGTCAGGGCTCATGGCTGTGGGACAGCAATGACCGCGCCTACCTCGACTTTTCCCAGGCCGGCGGTGCCAACAGCCTCGGCCACAGCCCTTCGGCACTGGTCAAAGCCATCGCCGGCCAGGCCCAGGCGCTGATCAACCCCGGTTTCAATCTGCTCAATCGCGGCATGCTCAGCCTTGCCGAGCGCCTGTGCGCCAGCACCTCCAGCGATCAGGCTTACCTGCTCAACAGCGGCAGCGAGGCCTGTGAAGCGGCGATCAAACTGGCGCGCAAATGGGGCCAGCTGCATCGTGGCGGCGCCACGCGGATCATTGTTGCCAGACAAGGCTGTCACGGCCGTAGTTTGGCGACGATTTCCGCGTCGGACAGTTGCAACCTGCACAACCGTTTCGCACCCTTGTTGCCGGGTTTCGATCGGGTGCCCTTCAACGATTTGCCGGCGCTGCATGCCGCCGTCGATGCGCAAACCGTGGCGATCATGCTCGAACCGATCCAGAGCGATGCCGGGGTGATTCCGGCCACCGAGCATTACCTCAAAGGCGTCGAGCGCCTGTGCCGAGAATTGGGCATTTTGCTGATCCTCGACGAAGTGCAGACCGGCATCGGCCGCTGCGGCACTTTGCTCGCGGAAGTGTCCTACGGCGTGCGCGCCGACATCGTCGTACTCGGCAAGGGCCTCGGTGGTGGCGTTCCTCTGGCGGCGTTATTGGCCCGAGGCAAGGCCTGCTGCTTTGATGCGGGGGAACTGGGCGGCACTCATCACGGCAATGCACTCATGACCGCGGCCGGTCTGGTGGTGCTCGACAGCGTGCAGGACCGGGCATTTCTCGAGCAGATCAAAGACCACGGCCAGCACTTGCGCGAGGGACTCGCGCGACTGGCGCACCGTTACGGACATGGCGAGTTGCGCGGGCAAGGCCTGTTCTGGGGACTGAGCCTGTCAGAGGATTCCGCCGATGCCGTAGTCAAAGCCGCCTTGCATGAAGGCCTGCTGCTCAACGCGCCGCAAGCCAACTGCTTGCGTTTCACCCCGGCACTCACCGTCAGCAAGGCCAACATCGACGAAATGCTCCTGCGCCTGACCCGCGCCTTCTCACGAGTGCGCACCGCGCAACTGCAATGCCGCAAAGGGATTGCCGTCTGAGCTGAAGTTTCCTACCCGATTTCAAGAACCGTCTCGCGGTATAACGCACGCCCCACGCCTGATTCTTTTGGCGTGGGGCGTTTTTTTGTGCCCGGGTTTTGCCAAGTGCTTTCTGGCACTTGAGAACTTATCGGACGAATGCTCTTTTAGAAGGTGCCGACAGGGAGTGCGGTGTCACCAAGACTGGCTTTGTAATATGTACCACCAGGTGGTATGTTTTTTGGAAGGGATACCGATGTCATTCAGATTGTTCAAGACCAAAGGCTTTGCGGAGCAATATCAGTACCGCAGAGCTAAAGGATTTACGCAAATTGGCCAAGGCTTATGCGCAACTGTCGCATGAGCAGCTTCAGGGATTGCTGGCGATGAAGGAGTTTGTGGAGATTTCCCATGAGTAAGAAATACAAAAGTGAAGTTTTTCAGTCGGTACATGAGTCGGCCAAGGCTTTGCTCGCGGTCGGAGCCATCAGCAAGGCGACGATGCGTGAGTTTGACGAGTCCTGCCTGGCGACGGTGCCTGACGCGATCCCGGCGGAACAGATCAAGGCGCTGCGCGAGCGTAATAACGTCAGCCAGCCGGTATTTGCACGCTACTTGAATACCAGTGCATCGACAGTCAAGCAATGGGAGTCGGGAGATAAACATCCCAGCGGAATGGCGCTGAAACTGCTGAGCATCGTGCAGAAGCATGGGCTGCAAATTCTTGCCTGAGCCATCAATTTGGCACTGAGACTTTGATTGGCAGTGAACCCTGAAGAACGGCGCAGGTCGATTAGCTTGTATGGCTCATGTGAGCCAACCCCCATTCAGGAGCTGACCCATGGACTTCATTCGTATCATCATCGCTATTCTGTTGCCGCCACTGGGTGTGTTTCTGCAGGTCGGGTTCGGCGGGGCGTTCTGGCTGAACATTCTGCTGACGCTGTGCGGCTACATTCCCGGGATCGTGCATGCGGTGTACATCATCGCCAAGCGCTGAGTTCAGCGGCATCTGATAGATAGCATTCGCGAGCAGGCTCGCTCCCACAGGGGATTTTGTGAACAACACAGATCCAATGTGGGAGCGAGCCTGCTCGCGATAGAGGCACCAATATTTTGAATTGTGAATGCGGGTGTCAGTCAGCCAACCCCATCACCCGCCGATAAAACTTCCATTCCTGCTCCAGCGCATGCGCCTGGTTCACCGCCCGGCGGAAGCCATGGCGTTCCTCGGCGTAGTAATGCGCCTCGACCGGGATGCCGTTGTGCTCCAGCGCCGCGACCATGTCGCGCGTCTGTTGCGGCACCACCACCGCATCCAGCTCACCCTGAAAGAAAATCACTGGCACATGGATGTTGCTCGCGTGCAGTAGCGGCGTGCGGGCGGCGTAGCGCTCGGTGTCCTGCTCAGGATCACCGATCAGCCAGTCGAGATAATCACCTTCGAATTTGTGGGTTGCCCGGGCCAGTGCCACCGGGTCGCTGACGCCATAGAGGCTGGCGCCCGCGCGGAACACTTGCTGAAACGCCAGCGCGCACAGCGTGGTGTAACCCCCGGCGCTGCCACCGCGAATAAATGCCCGCTCGCCATCGATCAGACCTTGTTCGGCCAGATATGCCACCACCGCGCAGGCGTCCTCGACATCCACCTCACCCCAACTCAGATGCAACGCCTGACGGTATTCGCGACCATAACCGCTGCTGCCGCGATAGTTGAGGTCGGCGACGGCGAAACCACGCTGCGTCCAGTACTGAATGCGCGGGTCGAGCATCGGGTAGCAGGCCGAGGTCGGGCCGCCGTGGATGAACACCACCAGTGGCGGTCGCGCTTCGTCGTTCATCGCCGGATAAAAGAAGCCGTGAGCCTCACCGCTGCAACTCGGGTAGCGCAAGGTCTGCGGACAGCTGATGCGCTCCGCCGGCAAAGGCGCCACACCGCCGGCCAGCACATTCACTTCGCGGGTAGCGCGATCAATGGCGATTACCGCCGAAGGGCTGATCGGCGAAGCGGCGATGCAGTAGATGAACTGCTGATCCAGCGCCAGATGCCGGAAGCGGCTGTAGTCGCCAGTAAAGTCCTCGCCGTCGAGCGCCAGACGACCAAAACCGCCTTCGCTCCAGCTCGCCAGAAACGAATCGCCCACCGGCAACCAGGTGCAGCCACCCATCTGCCACGGGGCGGGCGCATGATCGGCTTCGGCACAGGGCAGTCGATGCAAACCGTCGGACGTTTCGCGCCACGGCTGCCAGAAACCGCCGCGATCAGTCAGGCACAACAAGCGTCCTTTCGCGTCGAACCGCGGTTGCTGGATCGACTCTTCAAGGTCAGCCCCCGCCACGCAACGCGGTGCGCCAAAGCCACCCTCAGCCAGACGCTCGGCCACCATCAATCGCGTGGAGGTCCAAGGCTGATGCGGCCGACTCCACTCGATCCACGCCAACCGCGAACCGTCCGGGCTGATCACCGGTGCTGCATAGAAATCTGCACCTTCAGCCAGCAAATGCCGGGTGCCTTCAGCCAGATCAATTGCTACCAGTCGATGCTGGTCGCGCAGCTCCTCAACCGTCAGCACCTGGCCGAAAGCAAAATGCAGATCGCCATAACGACACTCGCCAGACGTCAGCGCTTCAGGCGCGCCATCCAGCGCTTGCCGATACAACTGCTGATCCGCCTCATTGACGAAAGCCACTCCGTCAGGCGTCAGACAAAACGCGCCACCGCCATATTCGTACACCCGGCTACGCACACTGAAACCGTCCGGCGTCAGACATTTCGCCACGCCGTCGCGCCACTGCCAGATCCGGCACGCGGCGTCTTGCGGGCGATATTCATTCCAGAACACACCGTGGACGCCGAGTTGCAGCTCGGCGAAATCCATTCCGGCGGCGACGGCCTGAGCGGCGCTGAAAGGCTCAGCCCTTGGCGATGAGGCGTGAGTTTCGTTCATTACGGAAGGCCAGTTGTTCGATGGTCTGGGTGGCGGTCTCGGCTTCTTCGCGGGCCTTGAGAATCACGCCGTGATGTTCGGACTTGCTGCACACCGGGTCGGCATTGCTCGCGTCCCCCGTGAGCATGAACGCTTGACAGCGGCAGCCGCCGAAATCCTGTTCCTTCTCGTCGCACGAGCGGCACGGCTCGGGCATCCAGTCGTAACCGCGAAAGCGGTTGAAGCCAAACGAGTCGTACCAGATGTGCTGCATGCTGTGGTCGCGCACGTTGGGAAATTGTACCGGCAGCTGTCGGGCGCCATGACAGGGCAGGGCAGTGCCGTCCGGAGTAACCGTCAGAAAGATGCTGCCCCAGCCGTTCATGCAGGCTTTCGGGCGTTCTTCGTAGTAGTCCGGGGTGACGAATATCAACTTGCACGGATGCCCTTCGGCTTCCAGTTTGGCGCGGTATTCGTTGGTGATGCGTTCGGCACGCACCAGTTGTTCCTTGGTCGGCAACAGGCCGACACGGTTGAGCTGTGCCCAGCCGTAAAACTGGCAGGTGGCGAGTTCGACGAAGTCTGCTTCGAGCGCAATACACAGCTCGATGATGCGGTCGATCTTGTCGATGTTGTGCCGGTGGGTGACGAAGTTCAGCACCATCGGATAGCCGTGGGCCTTCACCGCCCGGGCCATTTCCAGCTTCTGCGCGAAGGCCTTTTTCGAGCCGGCGAGCAGGTTGTTTACCTGTTCGTCACTGGCCTGAAAACTGATCTGGATGTGATCGAGACCAGCCCTCTTGAAGTCACTGATCTTCTGCTCGGTCAGACCGATGCCGGAAGTGATCAGATTGGTGTAGAAACCCAACTGCCGCGCTTCACGAATCAGTTCGGCGAGGTCCTGACGCACCAGCGGTTCGCCACCAGAAAAGCCCAGTTGCGCCGCGCCCATCTCCCGCGCTTCGCGGAACACCTTGATCCACTGCTCGGTGCTCAGCTCTTTGCCCTGCTCGGCGAAATCCAGCGGATTGGAGCAGTACGGGCATTGCAGCGGGCAGCGGTAAGTCAGCTCGGCGAGCAGCCACAGCGGCAGGCCGACTTCAGGTTTTGGCGGTACTTGCACCGATGCCTCAGGCAAGTTCGATCCAGTGCTGCGCACGGGCAACCTCCATGAATTGCTCGATGTCTTCACCGAGCTCAGGCACGCCGGGGAACTGCTCGTCGAGTTTGGCGATGATCGCCGCGACATCACGTTCACCGTCGATCAAACCGCCGATCAGCGCGGCGCTGTCGTTGAGCTTGATCATGCCCTCGGGGTAGAGCAGCACGTGACCTTTTTGCGCCGGTTCATATTGAAAACGGTAGCCGGGACGCCAGGTCGGGATCTTGCTGCGATCAAAACTCATAAGGTGATTCCTTTGTGCCAGACCCGCTGCTCGGTGACGCTGTGATACGGCGGGCGGTTCAGTTCGTAAGCCATGCTCATGGCATCGAGCATGCTCCAAAGAATGTCCAGTTTGAACTGGAGAATTTCCAGCATGCGCTCCTGACCCTCGCGGGTCTTGTAGTGCTCAAGCGTGATCGCCAGACCATGCTCGACATCGCGCCGCGCCTGACCGAGGCGGGTGCGGAAATATTCGTAACCGGCCGGGTCGATCCACGGGTAATGCTGCGGCCAGCTGTCGAGGCGCGACTGGTGGATCTGCGGTGCGAACAGTTCGGTCAACGAGCTGCTGGCGGCTTCCTGCCAACTGGCACGGCGGGCGAAGTTGACGTACGCGTCGACGGCGAAACGCACGCCGGGCAGCACCAGTTCCTGGGAGCGCAGTTGATCCGGGTCGAGGCCGACCGCCTGACCGAGACGCAGCCAGGCTTCGATCCCGCCGTCCTCACCCGGGGCACCGTCGTGATCGAGCAGGCGTTGAATCCACTCGCGGCGGATTTCGCGATCCGGGCAGTTGGCGAGGATCGCCGCGTCTTTCAGGGGGATGTTCACCTGATAGTAGAAGCGGTTGGCGACCCAGCCCTGAATCTGCTCGCGGGTGGCACGGCCCTCGTACATCGCCACGTGATACGGGTGATAGATGTGGTAATAGGCGCCTTTGGCGCGCAGGGCCGCTTCGAATTCGGTGGGGGACAGCGGGGTGTCGGTCATTGCGGTTCTCCGGGGGAACAACCGTTGGAATTCTGGGTGTCTGTTCGGACGTCTTCGCGAGCAAGCCCGCTCCCACAGGGTTTGTGAACGCCACAGATCCAATGTGGGAGCGGGCTTGCTCGCGAAGAGGCCATCCGCTACAGCACAATACTCATGCCATCGAACGCCACTTCAACATTACGCCGCGCCAGCTCCGCGCGCTCCGGCGAATCCTCATCGAGAATCGGGTTGGTGTTGTTGATGTGGATAAGCACCTTGCGCTGCTCAGGCAACTGCTCCAGCACTTCGAGCATGCCGCCGGGGCCGTTCTGCGCCAGGTGGCCCATCTCGCGACCGGTGCGGGTGCCGACGCCACGGCGCTGCATTTCATCGTCATCCCACATTGTGCCGTCAACCAACAGGCAATCGCTGCCGGCCATGATCTCCAGCAGCGGCGCGTCGACCTTGCCCAGGCCCGGGGCGTAAAACAGTTTACCGCCGGTGTTGAGGTCTTCGACGATCAAGCCGATGTTGTCGCCCGGGTGCGGGTCGAAACGGTGCGGCGAATACGGTGGCGCGGCGCTGCGCAACGGCAGCGGGGTGAAGCGCAGGTTCGGGCAGGCAGCGACGGTGAAGCTCTGGTCGAGCTCGATGCGGTTCCAGTTCAGTCCGCCGTTCCAGTGGGTGAGCATCTTGAACAGCGGGAAACCGGTGCTCAGATCTTCGTGAACCATGTCCGTGCACCAGACCTGATGCGGGCAGCCTTCGCGCAGGCTGAGCAGGCCGGTGGTGTGGTCGATCTGGCTGTCCATCAGGATGATCGCGCTGATGCCGGTGTCGCGCAGTGCACGGCCCGGTTGCATCGGGGCGAAGCTCTGCAGTTGCGCGCGGATGTCCGGCGAAGCGTTGCACAGCACCCAGTTCACGCCGTCATCGGAAATCGCGATGGACGATTGGGTGCGGGCCTTGGCATTCAGGCTGCCGTCGCGAAAGCCTGCGCAATTGACGCAGTTGCAGTTCCACTGCGGAAATCCGCCACCGGCGGCCGAACCCAGAATCTGGACGAACATGAACGCTCCCATCTTTCAACGCTGAAAATAAAACGCCCCGGCGAGCCGAGGCGTTGCACTGCAAGTCTGCGTAGGCAGAACTCAGCGGCTGGCGAAGTACATGGTGACTTCGAAGCCGATACGCAGGTCGGTGTAAGCCGGTTTTGTCCAGGACATAAGGTGACTCCTCATTGGGTGGGTGGGATAGCGCTATCCATAGGTATAGTCCATGGCCGCGCCGGGATGTTCCAAATAGTTAGGCTGCTATGTTACTCAAAATTTCAGCACGATTGCCCGTGAATCTTTGAGAAAGCTCCTTGCAGCCTTGGTAATGATCATTTTGTCGCTTGCCAAGGTGCGCCGGGTACCGATTCGCTGGCCAGGCACAGCCGGCCGCCCTCGGCGTTGAGCAAGCGCTGCGCTGCCGCCAGCAATGCCGAGCGCTCCAGTTGACCAATGGCTGTGTGCAGTTGCGCCAGATAATCCGACGAGTGGCCGGCGAGCTTGGCCTGCCACAGCAACTCGGCGGCGTCTTTGCCGGACAGATGACTCTCATCGAACTGATCCGCGAGCGACTGGCGTTGCTGTTTGAATCGCTCTTCATCGAGGTTTTCGATCAGCGCAGGAATGCCCTCGAGGAACTGCTGGATATGCCCAAGCAGTTCAACTGGCGCAGTATTTGGCGACTGCACACCAAACAGCAACCCACTCTGGCCATGCATCTGCCGCAGGGCGCTGAACACCGCGTAGCCCAATTGCAATTCGACCCGCAGACGCTGATAGAACAGGGTCTGGCACAGTTGCGCGAGCAGGCGCCAGGCAGCCTCATCGGCAATCTCGTGGCTGGCGGTCGGGCAGAACAGCAGCAAGGCGTGTTCGCTGGACGCGGTGTCGATGTGGCTCCATAGATGTTGCGTGTTGATCGCAGGCGTTGCCGGCAATTGATTGTCCGGTGTGCCAGGGATGCGGCTCAGGGCCAGGCCCATGGACGATTGCGTCTGCGCGTTGAGGCCAAGAGCCAGTCCGTCCCAGCGCGAACTTGTCCACAGCAGTTTGGCGTCGTTCGACTCAACGGCTGATGGCAGACAGCGTTCAGGCAATGCCTTGAGCAACTGGCGGATCGGTATCAGCGGTGCTTCCGGCTCTGCGTTGGTCGAATCGACGTCAATTTGCGTCAGGCATTTCAGCGCGTGTTCGAGGACACTCGGCATCGGCTCCTGCAGGCCGGTCAGTTTCAGTAGCCACTGCGTACCGGTGGCACTGAACGCCAACTCGACGCCGGCCTGCCGTGCATCTTCCTGCGTTTCCCGCAGACTGCGTTGCAGCTTGGCTTGCAGATTTACACTGGCCACCGCTTCGGTTTGCCAGCGCAGGTAAATCGCGCCGAGATCACTGTTGTCCGGCAACGCCTGGCTGAATTGCATCGGCGAACGCTCACGCCGCCCGCGCGAGCGATCCTGAGCGAAAGTCCGCAAACCACGGTGAGCGCTGGTCTGGCCGCGAATCAGTCCGGCGTTGGCCAGCGGTTCGCTGGAGCGCAGGAAAGGGTTGGCGGCAGGAAGGTGCCAATGGTCGCTGAAGTTATCCACAACACCGAGGTCGCGCAGGATCTGTTTGAGCGCAACGACGCCGTTTTCCGACAGACCGCTTTCGCGTTGTTCACTGTCGAGCCGCGCCAGTTGCAGGGCGCCGCTGATTTGCTGCTGACGTTCAAGCAGGCTGGCGTATTCCTCGCGCAACGCCGCCCAGTCCTGTTGCGCGGCGAAGAAGCTCAACCAGTCCAGCAGCTGTTCGCGAATGGCGTTGAGGGATTCGGCGGGGGCGGTGAATTGCAGATGCAGCAGCGCTTGCCCGGCGAACTGATACAGTGGCACGGCTTTCAAACTGTCCGCGAGGCTTTGTTGTTGCAGATGGGCGAGCAGCCCGCCGGGTTTGGCGCTGTTCAGCCAATGGCAGAGAAACGCCAGCGCTTCGGCGGACGAGTCGGGCAGTGCTTCGAAAGCGAACAACAGATTGCTGCTCCGCTCGCCGTCCTGTTGATAACTGTTCACCGTCAATGGCAGCGGCGCAGCCTGCTGGACTTTATCCCCAACCGGCAGCGCCACGGCGAACTGCTGCGCAAGGACGCGCAATTCCTCAACGCTCTGCGGCCCGACCAGGCTCAGCGTCATTTGTCCGGTGCGATAAAACTGCTGATGGAAATCCTTCAGTGCCTGCTGAAACGCTGGTAACTCAACTTTCAGGCTGTCGCGATTCCCCGCATGAAACCCGCGCAACGGATGTGTGGCCCGCAAGCCCTCGTACAGCGCCAGTTCCTGCTGAGCCGTCGGATCTTGCGACCACGCGACGAATTCCGCGTCCAGCACTTCCCGTTCGCGCAACTGATCGTGCGGATTCATACGCGGCTGGGCGAGCATGTCTGACAGACGCTCAAGCCCGGCGCTGAAGGCCGAGGTCGGCAATTCGAAAAAGAAGTCGGTGCTGCGTTCACGGGTACTGGCATTTACTTGCCCACCGTGACTTTGCACGTAGGCCATCAGCGCCTGACTCGCAGGAAAACGCTCAGTGCCGAGAAACAGCAGATGCTCAAGGAAATGCGCCAGCCCCGGCCACTCCAGTGGCACATCATGGCTACCGGCCGCCACCCGCAACGCAGCGGCGCTGCGCTTCAAGCCGGGCACCTGACGCAGGGTCACGCGCAAGCCGTTGGCCAGGGTTTCAGTGTGGGGGCGAGGGGGAGTTGGCGCAGGCATGGGCACTTCCAGAACAGTGAAGTGCCAATGCTAGCGGATTGCGTGGGGTCAGCGCTTGTTCAACGCGTGGTAAAGCTCGGGACGACGGTCGTTGAGGTAGCGATTGGCGGCACGGGAATCGGCCATCAACTGGCGATCCAGCTCACCGACGATCAATGCTTCATCGAGGCCAGCCTGGGCGATACGGCTGCCGTCCGGCGCGGCGATGCTGCTTTGCCCGCAATAGTGGATCTCGCCTTCATGCCCGCAATAGTTGGCGTACGCCACGTAGCACTGGTTTTCGAAGGCGCGGGAGCGCACGGTGACATCAGCGACGAAATCGAAAGGAATCATGTTCGCCGTCGGCACCACAATCAGCTCGGCGCCGGCCAGCGCCAGACGCCGCGCGTTCTCGGGAAACTCCAGGTCGTAGCAGATCAGGAAACCGAGCTTCCAGCCGTTGAGCTCGACCAGCGGAAACGCATCTTCGCCGGGGCTGAACATCGAACGATCCAGGTCGCCGAACAGATGGGTCTTGCGGTAGTTGCACAGGCGCTCGCCGTGCGCGTCGATCAACTGCACGGCGTTGTAGATCTGCCCGTCGGCCGTGCGCTCGGGGTACCCGTAAGCAATTGCCAGCCCGGCGGCTTTGGCGATTCGACCGATCTGTTGCGCCCATTCGCCGTTGTAGACCTCGGCCAAGGTGCTGACCGCTTCCTTGCCGATGTTGTAGCCGGTCAGAAACATTTCCGGCAGCACCAGCAGGTCGGCACCCTTGGCCTCCATCGCCAGTTGCTGCAGGCGATGCAGGTTGGCGGCGGGATCCAAAGGCAGCGGTGGACATTGGTAAAGGGCTACACGCATCGGGGAATCCTCTTACTCGGGCAGGGCGATAGGGCCGATGTCTTTGAACACATCACCCGGGCCCGGGTTCGCTTTATGTGTCGACCCGCCGAAGTGTTTCATGATGCCCCACACCGCGTTGAGCGAGGTCTGCACCGCACCTTCGACCCATGCCGGCGTCCACGATACGTCATCGCCGGCGATGAAAATCCCGCGCTGTTCGGCTGGCATGTCGTCCTGCATGAAGTGCGCGTACATCCGCTGGTTGTAGCGATAGTGGCCGGGCAGGGCGCCTTTGAATGCGCCGAGGAAGTGCGGGTCGGCTTCCCAGGACACGGTGATCGGGTCGCCGATGATCCGCGCGGCGATGTCGACTTTCGGGTAGATCTTCTTCAGCGCGTTCAACGCCAGTTCCACGCGTTTCTCGACCGGGTGCGGCAGCATCTTCAGCGCGTCGCTCATCCACGAGTACGACAGGCAAATCACGCCCGGCTTGTCGTCACCGTTATCGAACAGATAAGTGCCACGGGTCAGGCGATCGGTGAGGGTCATGCTCATCAGGTCGCGACCGGTTTCCGGATCCTTGTCCTTCCAGAATGGCCGGTCGACCATCACGAAGGTCTTCGACGACTGCATGTAGCGCGTGCGGTCCAGCGCCATCCACATCTTCTGCGAGAACAGGGTTTCGTCGCATTCGATCTGGGTGGTCAGCAGCCAGCTCTGGCAGGTGGTCAGCACGGCGGCGTATTCGCGGGTGTCGCCGTTGTTGTCGGTGACGGCGAAACGGCCGTCCGGCGCGTGGGCGATTTTCTTCACCCCGGAACGCGGCGCGCCACGGTGCAGGGATTTCAGGCTGGTACCTTCCGGCCAGTGCACACAGCGCTCCGGCACATGCCGCCAGATGCCTTGCGGCACTTGCTCCACACCGCCGACCACCAGATGCTGGTGATCATCGCAGTTGGTCATCACCACGCGGAAGATTTCCAGCATCGAGTT
Source organism: Pseudomonas sp. 14P5.3.2 (assembly GCF_057799175.1). Taxonomy (NCBI): domain Bacteria; kingdom Pseudomonadati; phylum Pseudomonadota; class Gammaproteobacteria; order Pseudomonadales; family Pseudomonadaceae; genus Pseudomonas; species Pseudomonas sp. 14P5.3.2. The sequence continues at coordinate 139,565 of NZ_JBYOKU010000008.1, forward strand.
GGGGAAGTCCGAGTCCCAGCCGCCAGTGCCGAAACCGACCTGACCGAACACTTCGCGGTGATGAAACGAGAGTTTGGCGAAGGCCTTGGAGGTGGCAACGAAGTCGTAGAAGGTGCGGTCGTCCCACAGCGGAACGAGTTTGTTCCACAGTTCTTTGAGGCGTGGTACGTCGCGGTCACGGATCGCTTGCTGGATATCGGCGAACTGCGAGCCAGCCTCCAGTGCATCGGCCCAGGCGTCAGCCACTTCCTGGAACAGTGCAGGAAGATCCTTCAGGCTTTGTGCGTAATGGGTTTTGCCTTCGAGATCGATCACCGTGCTGCCGGAGGCCGGCGTCAGTGGGTTCGGGAAAGGTTTGGTCTCGAGGCCGAGCTTGTCTACATAGTGGTAGAACGCCGTGGAGGATACCGGGAAACGCATGCCGCCCAGTTCCGCGACGATGCCATCGGTGCCGTTGAACGCTTGCGAACGCAGACGGCCACCCAGTTTCGAGGCCTCGTACACCACTGGTTTCAAGCCGAGCTTCATCAGTTCGTAGGCGGCCACCAGGCCAGCGATACCCGCGCCGACAATCGCCACTTCAGCGCCATGGTGCTGTTCAGGAATGCTGCCGAGACCGGCCGGGTGTTCGATCCAGTCGTCGAAGGCGAACGGGAAGTCCGGGCCGAAAATGGTGACTGGTTTCTTACCGTCTGCAGGATGGCGATTGTTCTTGTTCATGGCTGACCTTGCTGGCGACCCGACGCAGGATGCGCGTCTGAGTATAGGAAAAGATGCCAGCCATTCTAGGGAGCGTAGAACACGTTAATAAGACGCAAAGTGTCGTCGTTTTGCTAATTAATTGATCAATATGACGTTTGCTGACTACACACCGACCAAATGTAGGAGTGAGCCTGCTCGCGAAGAGGCCATCAAGCTCACCAGCACTCAAACCGGCTGCCCTCGATCAATCTTGCTACTCAAAATGATCGACGTCGTGGTCTTCTCCACCCCGTCCACACTGCCGATCTGATCCAGCAACTGATCCAGTTGCTCCGGCGAGTCCGTGCGCAGCCACGCCACATAATCAAATTCGCCACTCACCGCACACAACTGTTGCACCTGCGCCATTGCACTCAAGCGACGCAGCACGTCCTTGCCAGAACGCGGCTGTACCTTGATCCCTACATACGCCTGCAACCCGCCATCGACCACGCGCTGCCCCAGGCGCACGCCGTATCCGGTGATTACCTTGGCCTTCTCCAGCCGCGCCAACCGCGATGTGACGGTGGTCCGCGCAATACCCAACTGCCGGGCAAGCATGGCCACGCTTTCGCGGGCGTTGATTTGCAGGGCGGCGATCAGCTGGCGGTCGATTTCGTCGAGTGCGGGGGGGCGGGTGTCGGGCAACGGTGTAGCTCCATGACTGTCGAGGGCGGATGAGTTTGCATGTTACAGGCACTATCAGCGACACGCTGCTGGCGCTGACTGAGCACGTCACTTATGCGTGGAGGCACTCGTTGCGCCAAAACAAACATCAAATATTTGGTTTGACTTGCCTGGCCTATTTATCAAGAATGCCAACAAGAGCGCGAAATCTGCTGCCTTGCAGGGCTTTAGCGGACGTAGGTACCTCAGCGATGCTGCAACATCGGTGTAAGGTGAGACCTCTTCATCCCATTTCCTGAGGATGCAAATATCAGGATTCAAATATCAAGGGCAGCCAACGGGCTGCCCTTTTCTTTGTCTTCAAGAATGTACCGCTTGTACAAAAGATCGCCTTGGCGGTGCTTGTTCATTGCTCTTGACGGAGCGTGCATGAAATTCCAGAGGACGTGCCCGTTTCGCACATCGACCACGACGAGCATGTCGTTTTTTGCCTCATAGGTGTTGATGAATGCCAATCGGAAACCGCCGTTATCGTAGAGGACTTTCCATACTTCGAATGGTCCCGTGAGCGTATCGATGGCATGTCGAACATAGCGTTCTCGGGAGTCTGGACGTTTCTCGACGATATGGGCCAGTTTGTCTCGCATGACTGCAACGTTTCCAATAGGCGTGAGGATAGTAACGGCCAGCACGGAATCGTCGACGAACCCGAAGTGATTCAGAAGGATTTTGAGAGCGTCTTTTGCGTCGTCAGCCCTTTTTATTTCTTCTATTGCGGCTGACCGAAGCTCTCGCGATAACGTTCTCAAATCGGGTAGAGCAAGGTCGATCCAGGTTAGTTGGTCGGCTGCTTCCCTTATCAGTGGCGCAGCATTCACAAGCATAAAAACAATCCTGGACGGGCGGTGGCGTCCGGAGATTACTTGTCTGGAGAAACAGTCAACAAGGCACGGGGAGGGGAGAAAACATCGCTTCGGAACATTCCTACAGCCTTCGGGGAGGTCTTCCGAACATTGCGCTCGCAAAGATTGTCCCCTCAACCGATCGCCCAAGAAAAAGCCGCGCATATAGCGCGGCTTTCAAATGTGGTGGGCCCACACGGACTTGAACCGTGGACCAAAGGATTATGAGTCCTCTGCTCTAACCAACTGAGCTATAGGCCCTCAGTAGGCCGCGGATTATAGCGACGGTTTGGCGGCTGTGCTATCCGAATAATCCGATACGGTTACACGAAGAAACGTTGCGGCGAATTCATCCGGGGGCAGTGGCAGGCTGACGATGTAGCCCTGAATCTGTTCGCAGCCTTCGGCGGCGAGGAATTGTTGCTGGGCCTGGGTTTCCACGCCTTCGGCAATCACGGTGAATTGCATGCTCCGGCCCAAGGCGATGATCGCTCGGACAATCGCTGCATCGTGCGGGTCATCGGGCAGTCCGCGGACAAATGACTGGTCAATCTTGAGGATGTCCAGCGGCAGGCGTTTCAGGTAACTGAGCGAAGAATAACCGGTGCCGAAGTCGTCGATCGCCAGTTGAACGCCCAGATGTTTGAGCTGGTGCAGCACCGCCAGTGCTTCTTCGGCCTGGCTCATGATGAAGTTTTCGGTAATTTCCAGTTGCAGTAAATCCGGCTGCAGGCGGTTGTCCCTGAGCAGTTGTTCGATGCGCCCGAGCAGATTCGGCTGCCGCAGTTGCGCGCCGGCCAGGTTGACCGACAGCGGGCCAAGGCTGTCGTAGATCTGATTCCACTCGAACATCTGCCGGCAGGCGGTCTCGAGCACCCAATCGCCGATCTGCAGGATCATGCCGTTCTCTTCGGCCAACGGGATGAAGTGCTCCGGTGGCACTTCGCCGAAGGTCGGGTGGCGCCAGCGGATCAGCGCTTCGGCACCGACCAGGCGATGGTCGTCGAGGCTGATTTTCGGTTGGTAGTAGAGGAACAATTCTTCGCGCTCGATGGCCCGGCGCAGTTCGTGCTCCAGTGCCACGCGCTCGCTGGCCTGGGCGGTGAGGTCACGGGTGTAGCTTTCGACGCGGTTGCGGCCCTTGGCCTTGGACCGGTACATCGCCGCGTCGGCGTTTTTCACCAGGGTGGCGACATCACAGCCGTCCCGTGGATACAGGCTGGTACCGATGCTGGCGCTGATAAAAAACTCGTGCTCACCAGCCTGAAACGGTGCGCTAAAGCAGTTGAGCAGTTTGATTGCGATGTTGTCGGCATCGCTGACTTGTTGCAGGCCCGGCAGCAGGATGATGAACTCGTCGCCCCCCAGCCGCGCGACGGTGTCGATATCGCGCAGTTGTTCTTTCAGGCGCACGGCAATGCCCTTGAGCAGCAGGTCGCCGACCGGGTGGCCGAGGCTGTCGTTGATGTGTTTGAAACGGTCGAGATCAAGGAACAGCACCGCGCCCTGACCACCGTTTTCCTGCTGGCTGTTCAGCGCGGTCAGCAGGCGGCTTTCGAACAGCGTGCGATTCGGCAGGCCGGTGAGCGGGTCATGGTGTGCTTGATAGTCGAGCTTGGCTTGCGCGTGTTTGAGGCTGGAGATGTCAGCAAATACCGCGACGAAGTGAGTGATGAACTTGTCGCGGTTGCGCACGGCGCTGATGGTCAGCCAGCTCGGGTACAGTTCGCCGTTCTTGCGCCGGTTGGAAATCTCGCCCTGCCAGTGTCCCTCGTCGGTCAACTGGTGCCACATCGCTGCGTAGAACGCGCTGTCGTGCAGGCCGGAGGCGAGCAGGCGCGGGGTGTGGCCGAGGGCTTCACTTTCGCTATAACCGGTGATTTCGCTGAACGCGCGGTTGACCGCGCTGATGTGCTGCTGAGTGTCAGTGATCAGTACGCCTTCGGCAGTGCTCTCGAATACGGTGGCGGCCTGTTGCAGCTTTTCCTGCATCAAATGGCGCTCGGTGATGTCCCGGGCGATGGTCAGCATGCAGTCTTCGTCGCCGATCGGCAGGGGGCGGCTGGACACTTCGCACAGACGGATCTGCCCGTCGCTGCGACGGATATGGCAGGTAAAGTCGCGTACGAAGCCGTCGCGGTGCAGCAGATCGAGCATCTGCTTGCGTTCGTTGAGGTTGACCCAGATCCCCAGGTCCAGCGCCGAGCGATCCACCGACATCGCGCTGTTGAAGCCGGTGATGCGGCTGAAGCCCTCGTTGACCTCCAGTAACAGGCCATCGCTTTGCCGCGACAACAGTAATCCATCCGGCGAGGCGTGGAAGGCCTTGGCGAACTTCTCTTCGGAAGTTTGCAGTTGCTGTTGGGTTTCCTTGAGCTGGGTGATGTCGCGCACTACGACCACCAGCGCCGGAGTGGTGTCGAGATCGAACGGCTCGGCGGAAATCAGGCCGGTGAACACATGGCCATTGTTGCGGCGAAAAGGCATCTCCAGGTTGCGGATGCTACCGGCCTGCAAGCGCTGCAACAGTCCCGGGCCGACCCCGGGAATGCCCCAGATGTTGAGTTCAGTGGCGGTCTGGCCGACGACTTCTTCCGCTTTCAGGCCTATCTGTTCTTCAAAGGCTTCGTTGACTTCCAGCAGGCAGCCATCGGAAAGCCGCGCGATCACCAGAATGTCCGGGCATTGCTGGAACACCGAGGCGAACTTCTGTTCCGACAGGCGCAGCGCTTCTTCGGTCCGTTTGGTTTCGCTGATGTCGATCATCAAGCCGCGCATCACCGGCTCATGGCCATGTTCAATCAGACTGACGATGTCGCGCACCCACAGACAGCGCCCGTCTGCGGTGATCACCCGATAGTCGAGGGTGTGATCGCGTCCTTCACGTACCGCGTCATCACAGATGGCCTCGGCGCGGGTCAGGTCGGCGGGGTGGATGATGTTGCGCCAGAAGCCCGGAATCAGCCAGTGCGCCTGTGGATAACCGAGCAGATCCTCGGCATGGGGCGACACATAGCTGTAGGTGAAGTCGCTTATGCGCGCTTCCCAGGCGATGGCCGACAGGCTTTCCACCAGCCCGCGGTAGTGGTATTCGCTGCTGCGCAATTCCTGTTCGAGGTCGACACGTCGGGCAATTTCCGAACTCAAGCGGCGATTGATGCGAATGACCACCGCCAGAATGATCACCAGCAGCGACAGACCGGGTAGACCATAAATCAGCAGGTCCGACCAGAATGTCCGATGGTCGAGGACGTTGCCGACCCAATGTTCCTGAATGCTGCTGATCTCGTCCGGGGTCATGTCGGCGAGGACTTTGTCCAGAATCTCCACCAGCATTTTGTTGTCACGCGGTACAGCCATCGCCAACTGGTAGCGGTACGGTGTTTCGCCGCTGACGTACAAGCCTTCGAGCTTGAGTTGGCGCAGGCTCCAGACACTGGAAGCGAGATCGCCGACAACCGCGTCGACCTGGCCGGTGGCCAATGCCTGCAAGGTCGAGCTGACATTGGGCATGGCCACCAGATTCAGATCCGGGTGATGTGTACGCAGCAGTTCATGGGGGGCGTAGTTTTCCACGACCGCAATTTTCAAACCGTACAAATCCTCTATCTTGCGGGGCTGGGCGCCGCCGACGTGGGCGAGGATGACAATGGGGAAGTCGAGGTAGGGGCGGGTGAATGACAGATAGTTTTGCCGCTCCGGGGTGGACATGATGCCCGGCAGCAGATCGATTTTGCCGTGTTTGACCTGCTCCAGTACTTCGGTCCAGCTCGACGGTTCGACGGGGGTGAGATTGATCGCCAGTCGCTGGCGGATCAGGCCGATATAGTCGGCGGCCAGGCCCTGATAGCGGTTTTCATCATCGCGGAACTCGAAAGGCGGCCACGAAGCATCGACACCCAGGCGCAAGTCCGGGTGAGCCGCCAGCCAGCTACGTTCTTCATCGGTCAGAGTCAGCGCGTCAGCCGTTGCGGTCCAGATCATCAGTGACAGCAAGAAAAGCAAGGGCGCCAGTCTGGGCATAACCGTCTCGTTATGGCACGGGATTCATTGTTTTCGAGTGTAGACGGGGTATGCAGGGGAGGGGCGGTGAGAGGGATTTAATCTGCCCATAAACAAAACCCCCGGCCTGGGCCGGGGGTTCTGGTATCACTCGTCGAGGAAGGAGCGCAGATGCTCGCTTCGCGTCGGGTGGCGCAGCTTGCGCAGCGCCTTGGCTTCGATCTGACGGATCCGCTCACGCGTTACGTCAAACTGTTTGCCCACTTCTTCGAGTGTGTGGTCGGTGTTCATGTCGATACCGAAGCGCATGCGCAGTACCTTGGCTTCACGGGCAGTGAGGCCGGACAGCACTTCGCGGGTCGCTTCTTTCAGGCTTTCAACGGTTGCAACATCGATTGGCGACTGCATGGTCGAGTCTTCGATGAAGTCACCCAGATGAGAGTCTTCGTCATCACCAATCGGGGTTTCCATGGAGATCGGCTCTTTAGCGATCTTCAATACCTTGCGGATCTTGTCCTCAGGCATTTCCATGCGTTCGCCCAGCTCTTCCGGGGTCGGTTCGCGACCCATTTCCTGCAGCATCTGGCGGGAAATGCGGTTGAGCTTGTTGATCGTCTCGATCATGTGCACCGGAATACGGATGGTGCGGGCCTGGTCGGCGATCGAGCGAGTGATCGCTTGACGGATCCACCAGGTGGCATAAGTCGAGAACTTGTAACCACGACGGTATTCGAACTTGTCCACCGCTTTCATCAGACCGATGTTGCCTTCCTGGATCAGATCGAGGAATTGCAGGCCGCGGTTGGTGTACTTCTTGGCGATCGAGATCACCAGACGCAAGTTGGCTTCAACCATCTCTTTCTTCGCGCGGCGGGCCTTGGCCTCACCGATCGACATGCGACGGTTGATGTCCTTGATTTCAGCGATGGTCAGACCGGTCTCGGTTTCCAGCGCGGTCAGCTTCTGCTGGCAACGAATAATATCCGGCTGTACGCGACCAATGGCTTCGGCGTATTTGCTCTTGCCTTTGGCCAAGGCGTCGGACCAGCTTTCGTCGACTTCATTGCCCGGGAACTGACGCAGGAAATCGGCGCGTGGCATACGTGCATCACGTACGCACAGTTGCATGATCGCGCGCTCTTGCTGACGCAGACGATCCAGGGCACTGCGAACACGCTCGACCAGGGCTTCGAATTGCTTCGGCACCAGTTTGATCGGCATGAACAGCTCGGCCAGGACCAGCAACTCGGCAACCGCTGCCTTGTTGTGACGACCGTGCTTTTTCAGGGCCTTGCGGGTGATTTCCATCTGATCGGCCACAGCGCCGAAACGCTGGGCAGCGATGACCGGATCCGGACCGCTTTCGGCTTCTTCTTCGTCATCCGAAGCTTCGGCGTCATCGTCGTCGGTATCGTCGTCAGCCTTCGCGGCTTTCGCGTCGATCGGCGGTGGCACTTCGGCAGCCGGCGGCGCAATGCCGTCGTCCGGGTCGATGTAACCGCTCAGAACGTCGGACAGGCGACCACCTTCGGTGGTGACGCGAGTGTACTCGGAGAGAATGTGGTCAACCGTGCCAGGGAAGTGCGCGATTGCGCTCATCACTTCACGGATGCCTTCTTCGATACGTTTGGCGATTTCGATTTCGCCTTCACGAGTCAGAAGCTCGACCGTACCCATCTCACGCATATACATGCGCACAGGGTCAGTGGTGCGACCGATATCGGTCTCCACCGCTGCCAACGCGGCGGCTGCTTCTTCCGCAGCGGCCTCGTCGGTATCGGCGTCGGCCAACATAAGGGCGTCCGCATCCGGAGCACTCTCGTGTACGGGGATCCCCATGTCGTTAATCATGCGGATGATGTCTTCCACCTGCTCCGGATCTGAAATATCCTCGGGCAGGTGGTCGTTGACCTCGGCGTAAGTCAGATACTTCTGCTCACGACCCAGTTTGATCAACTCAATAATACGAGACTGCTGTTGCGCTTTTCCGGACATAACACCCTATCCACTGAAGGTCTTGGCGGGCAAAAAACAAGCCGAGGATTATACCTGAGCTATGACCTCACGCGCCAGTTGAGGTCGGGTTTGATGCGGAAACATTGCGACTTAGAAGGTCGCGCAGTTGATTTTTCTCTTCGGCGCTCAGTTCGCTTTGACGCGCTTTCCTGAGCAACTGTTCCAGATTTCGCTCGCGTTGGCGGGCTGACAAGCTAGTAATGGTGTCGAAAAACTGTTGTTCAAGGTTTTCTCCGTCAATCAGCCACTCCTTTTCCGCCAGTGCCTTGAGCAACCGACCTTGTTCAGTGCCGTGCCATCGCGCGATCAACTGAAATGAGTTTAGCTTGGGATTCTTCTGTACGGCCTCGAGCAGCGCCACAAGTAACTGTGCGTTGGTCTGATTTTCGTCCGCAATGTGTCCGGCGTCTTCAACGCGCTTGGCCAGTTGCGGGTGGTGCAGCAATGTACGCAGGGCGGTCAGGGTTGGCGACTCGACGCCAATCGGCGTGCGTGGGCGCTGTTGATCGCGATCACCGCCGCGCTTGCCGTTCTTGTCCCAGGGTTTCTTGTCCCATTTCTTGCCGCCGGCGCCGGGTTTCTTTGGCGTCCACTCCTGCTGCGGCACGTACATATCCTGTGCCTGCGGCTGATGGTAGTCGCTGTAGTCCGGCATTGCGTCGTAATCGATGCCCGGATCGTAGGCGGGCGGCGCTTCCTGTGGTGCGCTTTGGGCCAGCTGACTGACGGTTTCGCTGCTCAGACCGGTGATTTCAGTCAGGCGCTGACGCATCAGGATGCGCAGGTTGGCGCCCGGCACTTTGTCGATCAACGGTGCGGCGAGGGTGGCCATGTGAGCCTTGCCTTCGAGCGAGCGCGGATCGGCTTCCTCGGTCAGTTGCTGGAAGAAATAGTCTGCCAGCGGCTGCGCATGCTGATTGATGCGTGCCTTGAAAGCGTCAGTGCCTTCGGCGCGAACCAGGGTGTCCGGGTCTTCGCCTTCCGGAAGAAACAGGAAGCGCGCGCGGCGTCCATCCTGCAGGCACGGCAGTGTTGCTTCCAGGGCGCGCCATGCAGCGTTGCGGCCGGCCTGGTCGCCGTCGAAACAGAACAGAACGTTCGGCACGACGCGAAACAGGCGCTTGAGGTGTTCTTCGCTGGTGGCTGTGCCCAGGGTCGCGACGGCATTGCGCAAGCCTTGCTGGGCCAGAGCGATGACGTCCATGTAGCCTTCGACGACGATGATTTCATCGAGATTGCGGTTGTTCTTGCGTGCTTCATAGAGGCCGTAGAGTTCCTGGCCTTTATGGAACACCGGAGTTTCCGGCGAGTTCAGGTATTTCGGCTTGTCGTCACCCAGTACCCGGCCGCCGAAAGCGATGATCCGGCCGCGGGTATCACGGATCGGGAACATCACGCGATCGCGAAAGCGGTCATAGCGTTTGCCGGTTTCAGCGTTCTCGATCAGCAGGCCGGCGTCGATCATGGCTTTCTGCTGCAACGTGTCGCTGCTCAAATGCTTGAACAGATTGTCCCAGCCCGGCGGTGCGAAACCCAGGCCGAAGTCCCGGGCGATCTCGCCAGTCAGGCCGCGGCCCTTGAGGTAATCCACGGCGGCTTTGCGTGCGGGATGGCTCTTGAGCGCCTGCCGGTAAAAATCGGCGGCGGCGGTGAGCAGCGGATACAGTGGTGAATCGGTCGGTTGCCGCGGTTTGTGCGGGCGACCGCTTTCCTCGCGGGGGATTTCCATGCCGGCGGCTTTGGCCAGGTCCTCGACGGCCTGGGGGAAATCCAGGTTGTCGTGGTCCATGAGAAAGCCGAGGGCGTTGCCGCCGGCGCCGCAGCCGAAGCAGTAATAGAACTGCTTGTCGGGGCTGACGCTGAACGACGGGGTTTTCTCTTTATGAAACGGGCAGCAGGCGGTGTAGTTCTTGCCGGCCTTTTTCAGTTGCACGCGCGAGCTGACCACGTCGACGATGTCGGTGCGGTTCAGGAGGTCGTCAATAAAGCTCTGGGGAATCAGCCCGGCCATGGCGTTCTCGTCTGTGCTTGTAATGAGTCCGATGCGAAGGGCGGCCGGACGCAGGTCTTGAGTGAGGCGCACAAAATGGGCGGCTCGACCGGTGTCGTTTGCGTGATCGCTGTCGGGAAGTGTATCTGCCGAAAATCCACTGACGTTAGTGCCTATCAGTCTTCGACTATTTGAAAGTGTTGCGCTGAATCCGCTGACGGCCGATAAATGGCCTCGGATAGCTCAATAAAACGGGCACGCATGCAGGTGCCTTGGGCTGATCGTCGTGAGAGGAATCAGTGGGTGTGCTCGTCAGTAGCCTTGAAAGGCTCGTCAGAAAAGACGTGCACCGCTGGCAAAAGAGCCAGGCCTGACGCGGTGAAGCGGTTTTGTCTCGATCGCATGTGCGGCTTCGACGGTGAAGCATCAAGCGTTTTACGCAAATGCCATTAGCCCGGCTGAGGGCCGGGCTTAGGCAAGAAGCTTGCTACGATCGTCTGTGTATTAGTACAGACGAACGGCGCGGCGCTGTTCGCGCTGAACTTTCTTGGCGTGACGCTTAACAGCGGCTGCTGCTTTGCGCTTACGCTCAGAAGTTGGCTTCTCGTAAAATTCGCGGCTACGAACTTCAGCCAGTACACCGGCTTTTTCGCAGGAGCGCTTGAAACGACGCAGAGCTACGTCGAAGGGTTCGTTCTCTTTAACTTTGACGGCTGGCATCCAGAGCTACCTTCATTCATTACCGGGGTCAACATCCTCGCGGCAAAAGAGCACTTGAAGACGTCGGTTTTTAAGGGTTGCGGATGTTAACCCCTCATCGCTCGGAATGCAAAGCCTCTGATCGAAAACCGCTAGTCGGGGCATCGCATGGCGACTATTATGCGCGCCTTCGAATTCAGCCTAAACAAGGCGCAAACCCATGCTAGTACTGGGATTAGAAACTTCCTGCGACGAAACCGGCGTCGCATTATACGACAGCGAACGCGGCCTGCTGGCCGACGCGCTGTTCAGTCAGATCGACCTGCACCGTGTTTATGGCGGTGTGGTGCCGGAGCTGGCCTCGCGTGACCACGTCAAGCGCATGCTGCCCTTGATTCGTCAGGTGTTGGCCGAGGCTGACTGCGTGCCGACCGAGATCGACGCGATCGCCTACACCGCGGGCCCGGGCCTGGTCGGAGCGCTGCTGGTCGGTGCCTCTTGCGCGCAGGCGCTGGCGTTTGCCTGGGGTATTCCGGCACTCGGAGTCCACCACATGGAAGGCCACTTGCTGGCGCCAATGCTGGAGCCAAAACCGCCGGAATTCCCGTTCGTCGCTTTGTTGGTTTCCGGTGGTCATACGCAGCTGGTTCAGGTCGATGGCATTGGCCAATACAGCCTGCTCGGCGAGACACTCGACGATGCTGCCGGCGAAGCGTTCGACAAGACTGCGAAAATGATGGGCCTCAATTATCCGGGCGGGCCGGAAATCGCCAAGCTGGCCGAGAAGGGCGCCGCAGGGCGTTTCACCTTCCCGCGTCCGATGTGTGATCGCCCGGGTCTGGATTTCAGCTTCAGCGGTCTGAAAACCTTTGCCCTCAACACCTGGCAGCAATGCGTCAGCGCCGGGGACGACAGCGAGCAAGCCCGTTGCGACATCGCGCTGGCGTTCCAGCAGGCCGTGGTGGAGACTTTGACCATCAAGTGCAAGCGCGCGCTCAAACACGCGGGCATGAAGCGTCTGGTGATCGCTGGCGGCGTCAGCGCCAACAAGGCGTTGCGCGCCTCGCTGGAAAAGATGCTCGGCGACATGCAGGGCGAGGTGTTCTATGCCCGTCCCGAGTTCTGCACCGACAATGGCGCGATGATCGCGTTTGCCGGTTGCCAGCGTTTGCAGGCCGGTCAGCAGGAAAGTCTGGCGATCAGCGTGCAGGCGCGCTGGCCGATGGAGCAGTTGTCGGCGCTGTGATGGGCGGTGTGGCTGAGCGGTATTTAAAAATGCCGTTCGCGCCCGGCAAACAGGTCGCGTAGATTGCCGCGGTGGCGCCAGACGATCAGCAGCGTCAACGCGCTCATCGGCAGTAGCGCCTCCGGTTCTTGCCACGCAAGCAAGGGCAGGGTCAGGGGCGTGGCAATCAGCGCCGCCAGCGAGCTGGTGCGGGTCAGGTAGAACGTCAGCAGCCAGGCACACACCGCCAGCAGTGCGGCGGGCGGATACAGACCCAGCAACATGCCGGCAGCCGTGGCGACGCCTTTGCCGCCGCGAAAACGGAAATACAGCGGGAACAGGTGACCGATCACGGCGCACACGCCGATCCAGGCCTGATCCTGCAGCGAAAGGCCTATGGCCGCTGCGATCAGCACCGGTACCAGGCCTTTGCACAGATCACCCAGCAGGGTCAGGATCGCCAGTTTGCGACCGGCCAGGCGCAGCATGTTGGTGGCGCCGGCATTACCCGAGCCACTCATTCGCGGATCCGGATTTCCGGTCAGGCGGCTGAGCAAAATGGCGAAGGACAGAGAGCCGAGCAGGTAGGCGAGGATCGCCACTAACCAAAACATGCTAACTATTCCGGGCGAGGACGCCCTGATTCTAACGGCGCATTGCGCCCTTGTCGTGCAGCGGAGAAAAGTGCTTGGACAGAGTGTTTATCGAGGGCCTGGAAGTTGACACCGTGATCGGTGCCTACGACTGGGAGCGCGGCATCCGACAGTGCTTGCGTCTTGATCTGAGCTTCGCCTGGGACAATCGCCCGGCAGCGGCCGGTGACGACCTGACCCTGGCGCTCGATTACGCCAGCGTTTCCACGCGCATCCAGGCCTTTGCCGAGCAATCCCAGTATCAACTGGTCGAGACCTTTGCCGAGCGTCTGGTCGAAGTGCTGATGGCCGAATTCAAGATCACCTGGGTTCGTCTGAAGCTGACCAAGCCTGGCGCCGTGCCGGCCGCCAAGGGTGGCGTGGGTGTGGAGATCGAGCGCGGATGTCGCTGACTCAGGTGTACCTCGGGCTCGGTAGCAATATCGAGCGCGAAACCCATTTGCGCGCCGGACTCGACGCATTGGCGACGTTTCTGGTGGATATCCGCTGTTCGGCGGTGTTCGAGAGTCAGCCGGTGGGGATCAAGAGCGGGCCGTTCTACAACTTCGTGGTCTCGGCGCAGACCGATCTGCCGTTGATGGAACTGGATCGGCGCCTGAAATTCATCGAAGCCGATAACGGTCGCTATGCGCCGGATCGCAAGGGGCTGCCGCTGGATATCGACGTGCTGTTATACGGCGATCTGACCGGTAACTTCGACGGCTTGATTCTGCCGCGTGCCGAAATCCTGAAAAACGCCTTTGTGCTGTGGCCGCTGTCGCTGATTGCGCCGGATCGGGTGCATCCAGGTGTGGGAAAAAGCTTCGCGACGTTGTGGGCCGAGGCGCAGATTGATCAGGTGTTGGCGCCGGTGGCCTTTGAGTGGCGTGGGCAGCAGCTGACGTCTTCGGATTTGCGTTGAATTAACTGCCGCTTTCGCGAGCAAGCCCGCTCCCACATTTGCAATGCATTGCCCTTGTGGGAGCGGGCTTGCTCGCGAAGCTTTTCAGGCTGACGCCTCGTCTTTGTAGGCTTTTAGCGCCTTCAGTCGTTCTCGCTTCAGCGCTTCGCCCAGTTCCGGGCCTTTGAATCCCTTCTCCAGCAACGGCTGCACCGCGACTTCCCGTGCAGCCTTGGCAGCGCCGCGCAGATAATCCGCCTGTGGGTAACTGCGCTGCTCCAGGCCCTTGCGTCCACGGGCATCCATCTCGCAGGCGACGATGAATTCCTCAAAACGCTGCGGGCGGCGATACACGTCAAAGCTCTGCAGCAGCTCCAGCAAGGTCGACGCCTTCAGCTCCAGGGCGCGGTGGCCATGGATGTGGTACTCGCCGACTAGCAACGCCAGTTCCTGGCAGTCCTTCGGTGCCTTGAAGCGTTCGTTGACCGCTTTGATCAGCTTCAACCCGGTGTGTTCATGGGCGATATGTCGTGGCCACTCTTCTTCCGGCGTCAGGCCTTTGCCGAGGTCATGCAGCAGACAAGCCCAGCGTACCGTTAGCGGTTGTTCGTGCAGCGCTGATTGCTCCAGAACGCTGAGAGTGTGCAGGCCGGTGTCGATTTCCGGATGATGAGCCTCCGGTTGCGGCACGCCAAACAGCGCGTCGACTTCCGGCATCAATACTTTCAAGGCGCCACAGTCGCGCAACACCTGGATGAATACCTGCGGCTGATCTTCCATCAGTGCGCGGGAGATTTCTTTCCAACTGCGTTCGGCGGTCAGCGCCTGCAGTTCACCGGACTCGCTGAGCTGGCGCATCAGTTCCAGCGTTTCTGGTGCGACAGTGAAGCCAAGACTGGCATATCGGGCAGCAAAGCGCGCAACGCGCAGCACACGGAGCGGATCTTCGGCGAATGCGGGGGAAACGTGGCGCAGGATGCGCGCTTCGAGATCGCGCTGGCCATGATACGGATCGGTCAGGTTTTGCTGGTCGTCTTCGGCGATCGCGTTGATCGTCAGATCACGGCGGATCAGGTCTTCTTCGAGGGTGACTTCGGGGCTGGCGTGAAAGGTGAAGCCGCCATAACCGCGACCGCTTTTGCGTTCGGTGCGGGCGAGGGCGTATTCCTCGCCGGTCTTGGGGTGAAGGAATACCGGAAAATCCGCTCCAACCGGGCGATAACCCTTGGCGAGCATCTCGTCTGCCGTGGCGCCGACCACCACCCAATCAATATCGGTTACCGGTAAGCCGAGCAAGCGATCGCGCACCGCGCCGCCAACCTTGAAAATCTGCATAAAAAACCTCCGTTAGCCCGACAGGATAACCCCTGCGCCGGACTTTCGGAGGTCAGAGCCGCATCTAAAGATGAATCACGGCCAAGTCGAGCCGACCGTAATCGCCTTCGCTGTGTTCACTTCGCGGCGGTACATGGTGGGTTTTCATGATCTGGTCACCCTGCAGGGTTTCCAGATGAATATCGAAGCCCCACAACCGGTGCAGATGTTTCAGTACCTCGTCGGTGGAGTCGCCCAAGGGTTTGCGGTCATGTTGCTGGTGACGCAGGGTCAGCGAGCGGTCGCCGCGCCGGTCGATGCTGTAGATCTGCACGTTGGGCTCGCGGTTGCCGAGGTTGTACTGCGCAGCCAGGGTTTCGCGGATGATTCGGTAGCCGGTTTCGTCATGGATCGCCGGTACCAGCAAATCGTCCTTCTGATCGTCATCAAGAATGCTGAACAGTTTCAGGTCACGGATCACCTTCGGTGACAGGTATTGCAGGATGAAACTCTCATCCTTGAAGCTGCTCATGGCGAACTTGATGCTCGACAGCCAGTCAGAGCCGGCGATGTCCGGGAACCAGCGCCGGTCTTCCTCGGTGGGGTTTTCGCACATGCGGCGGATGTCGCGATACATCGCGAAACCCAGTGCGTAGGGGTTGATCCCGTTGTAGTAAGGGCTGTCGAAGCCGGGCTGGAACACCACGCTGGTGTGCGAGGTGAGGAATTCCATCATGAACCCGTCGGTCACCAAACCCTCGTCGTACAGGTCGTTCATCAGTGTGTAGTGCCAGAACGTGGCCCAGCCTTCGTTCATCACCTGAGTCTGGCGCTGTGGATAAAAATACTGGGCGATCTTGCGCACGATCCGCACGATCTCCCGTTGCCACGGCTCCAACAGCGGCGCGTGTTTCTCGATGAAGTACAGGATGTTTTCCTGTGGCTCGGCCGGGAAACGGGCGTTGTCCTTGTCGCTGTATTTGTCCGCGCCTTTGGGGATGGTGCGCCACAGATCGTTGATCTGCTTCTGCATGTGTTCTTCGCGATCCTTCTGCCGCCGGCGTTCTTCCTCGGCGGAAATCGGATACGGACGCTTGTAGCGGTCGACCCCGTAGTTCATCAGCGCATGGCAGGAGTCGAGCAGGTCCTCCACCGCGTCGATACCGTGGCGCTCTTCGCATTGCATGATGTACTGCTTGGCGAACACCAGGTAATCGATGATCGAGCTGGCGTCAGTCCAGGTGCGGAACAGGTAGTTGCCCTTGAAGAAACTGTTGTGCCCGTAGCACGCGTGAGCGACCACCAGCGCCTGCATGCAGATGGTGTTTTCCTCCATCAGGTAGGCGATGCACGGGTCCGAGTTGATCACGATTTCGTAGGCCAGCCCCATCTGGCCGCGGCTGTAGGATTTCTCGGTGCTGAGGAAGTGTTTGCCGTAGGACCAGTGGTGATAGCCCAGTGGCATGCCGACCGAGGCATAGGCATCCATCATCTGCTCGGCGGTGATCACTTCGATCTGGTTGGGATAGGTATCCAATGCGTAGCCGGCCGCAATCCGGGCGATTTCGCGGTCGTAGGCCTGGATCAGCTCGAACGTCCATTCGGAGCCGGTGGAGATGGGTTGGCGTTTCTGCTCTTTGGCGGTCATGTCACTAACCTGCGCTGGAAGAGTTCACGGAAGACCGGATAGATATCCCCGGCCGAGACCAGCTGCTGCTGGGCAAACGTGTCGGAAAAGGCTTCGGCAATGCGTTCGTATTCGTACCAGAGGGCCTGGTGCTCGCGCGGGGTGATCTCCACATAAGTGTAGTACTGCACAAACGGCATGATCTGGTTGATCAGGATGTCGCGGCAGATCGGCGAGTCATCGTTCCAGTTGTCGCCGTCGGAAGCCTGCGCGGCATAGATGTTCCATTCGTTGCTCGGGTAGCGCTCGGCCATGATCTCCTGCATCAGCTTCAGCGCGCTGGAGACGATGGTGCCGCCGGTTTCCCGTGAATAGAAAAACTCTTCCTCGTCCACTTCCCGGGCGCTGGTGTGGTGGCGGATGAACACGACGTCGATCTTGTCGTAGTTACGCTTGAGGAACAGGTACAGCAGGATGAAAAAGCGTTTGGCGATGTCTTTGGTCGCCTGGGTCATCGAGCCGGAAACGTCCATCAGGCAGAACATTACCGCTTTCGAGCTGGGGTTGGGTTGCTTGATCAGCAGGTTGTACTTGAGGTCGAAGGTGTCGAGGAACGGCACGCGATGAATGCGCGCGCTGAGTTTTTCGATTTCCGCTTCGAGTTCCTGAATATCGCCGAAGTTATCCGGCTCTTCACGCTTTAATCGCGCCAGTTCCTCTTTGGCCTCGCGCAGTTTGGCACGGCTGCTGCCGGACAGCGCAATGCGCCTGGCGTGAGCCGAGCGCAGGGTGCGGATGATGTTGATCCGCGACGGGTTACCCTCGTTGCTGATCCCGGCGCGCACAGTCTTGAACGTGTCGGTACCACTGAGGTTGCGTTTCACCAGATTCGGCAGTTCGAGGTCTTCGAACATGAATTCGAGGAATTCTTCCTGGGTGATCTGGAAAACGAACTCGTCCATGCCCTCGCCGGAATTGCCGGCCTTGCCCGGACCGCGTCCGCCGCCACCCCCCGGTGGACGGGCGATATGTTCGCCGGCAGTGAATTCCTTGTTGCCGGGATGAACCACGGTCTGCTTGCCGCCGCGACCGTGGTGAAGCACCGGTTCGTCGATGTCGCGACCGGGAATGCTGATCTGTTCGCCGTGTTCCATGTCGGTAATGGAACGCCGGCTGACCGCCTCTTCGACAGCCTTCTTGATGTGATCACGGTAACGCCGCAGGAAGCGCTGGCGGTTCACCGTGCTCTTGTTCTTGCCATTGAGACGTCGGTCGATCACATAACTCATAGGAAGCCCTCCGGGCAGCTTCAAGTTGTGAACTTCAAGCTGCAAGTAAAAGCAGGTTCCCGGGCATCTGGGTTACGCGCTTTGTTCTTGCAGCTGATAGCTAGAAGCTTGCAACTGCTTCACTGCGACTTCCGGACCCGCAGGTACCACTCGGACAGCAGTCGTACCTGTTTGTCGGTGTAGCCGCGTTCGACCATTCGAGTAACGAAGTCGTTGTGTTTCTGTTGATCCTCTTTGCTGGCCTTGGCATTGAAGCTGATGACTGGCAGCAGGTCTTCGGTGTTCGAGAACATTTTCTTCTCGATGACCACCCGCAGTTTTTCGTAGCTGAGCCAGGTC
Organism: Pseudomonas sp. 14P5.3.2; assembly: GCF_057799175.1. Classification (NCBI taxonomy): domain Bacteria; kingdom Pseudomonadati; phylum Pseudomonadota; class Gammaproteobacteria; order Pseudomonadales; family Pseudomonadaceae; genus Pseudomonas; species Pseudomonas sp. 14P5.3.2. Next base: position 157,869 of record NZ_JBYOKU010000008.1, read on the forward strand.
GGGTTCTTGCCGTTGTTGTTGGCTCGGGCGCGCAATACGAAGTTGACGATCTCGTTGCGGAAATCCTTCGGATTGCTGATGCCGGCCGGTTTCTCGATTTTCTCCAGTTCTTCGTTCAGGGCGACACGGTTGAGAATCTCGCCGGTTTCCGGGTCGCGGTATTCCTGATCCTGAATCCAGAAGTCCGCATACAGCACGTAGCGGTCGAAGATGTTTTGCCCGTATTCGCTGTAAGACTCCAGGTACGCGGTCTGGATCTCCTTGCCGATGAATTCGATATAACGCGGCGCCAAATATTCCTTGAGGTAGCGCAGGTAGCGTTCGCGGGTCTCGGCCTGGAACTGTTCCTGTTCGATCTGCTGTTCCAGCACATACAGCAAATGCACCGGGTTGGCGGCGATTTCATGCGGATCGAAGTTGAACACCTTGGACAGGATCTTGAATGCAAACCGGGTCGACAGGCCGTTCATGCCCTCGTCGACGCCGGCCGAGTCGCGGTACTCCTGAATCGACTTGGCCTTTGGATCGGTGTCCTTGAGGTTTTCCCCGTCGTAGACGCGCATCTTCGAATAGATGTTGGAGTTTTCCGGCTCCTTGAGGCGCGACAGCACGGTGAACTGCGCCAGCATCTTCAGGGTGTCGGGTGCGCAGTGGGCCTTCGCCAGCGAACTGTTGAACAGCAACTTGTCGTAGATTTTCACCTCGTCGCTGACCCGCAGGCAGTACGGCACTTTGACGATGTAGATCCGGTCGATGAAGGCTTCGTTGTTCTTGTTGTTGCGGAAGGTGTGCCACTCCGATTCGTTGGAGTGCGCAAGCAGGATCCCGGTGAACGGAATCGCGCCGAGGCCTTCGGTACTGTTGTAGTTGCCTTCCTGGGTGGCGGTCAGCAAAGGGTGCAGCACCTTGATCGGTGCCTTGAACATTTCGACGAATTCCATCAGGCCCTGGTTGGCCCGGCACAGCGCACCGGAGTAGCTGTAGGCGTCGGCGTCGTTCTGTGGGTACTCCTCGAGTTTGCGAATGTCGACCTTACCGACCAGCGCCGAGATGTCCTGGTTGTTCTCGTCGCCCGGTTCGGTCTTGGCCACGGCGATCTGATTGAGGATCGACGGGTACAACTTGACCACGCGGAACTGGCTGATGTCGCCGCCGAATTCGGCCAGGCGTTTGGTCGCCCAGGGCGACATGATGGTGTTCAGGTAGCGCCGTGGAATGCCGAAGTCTTCCTCGAGGATCGCGCCATCTTCGGTGGCGTTGAACAGACCCAGGGGCGATTCGAATACCGGTGAACCCTTGATCGCGTAGAAGGGCACCTTTTCCATCAGCTGTTTCAGCTTCTCGGCCAGGGACGATTTACCGCCACCGACGGGGCCGAGCAGGTAGAGGATCTGTTTCTTCTCTTCCAGGCCTTGGGCGGCATGGCGGAAATACGAGACGATCTGGTCGATGCATTCTTCCATCCCGTGGAAGTCTTCAAAGGCCGGATAGCGACGGATCACCTTGTTGGAGAAGATGCGCGACAGCCTCGAATTGGTCGATGTGTCGAGCAGTTCCGGTTCGCCGATGGCCATCAATAGACGCTCGGCTGCGGAAACGTAGGCGCTCCGGTCTTTCTTGCACAGCTCCAGGTACTCTTGCAGCGAGAGTTCTTCCTGGCGTGTGGACTCGAAGCGTTGTTGGAAGTGGCTAAAGATACTCATGACGTCACCTCGCTCGATACGTGGAGCCGACGCCGGATCACTCAGTCGATGCTGGCAAGCAGCCGCTGTGGCCACTTGTTTACCCCCCAGAACACTTTCGCGGTCGACAACCTTGAAAGTCACTCCCGATGACCCGTGCGCCGGTGTACCGGCTCTCCCCTGTTTTGGATGGCCTGGGCTTAAGGATAGTTGGGAATTCGGGAGGTAAAGGGGAGATACGTAATTAGTTGTGGCAGACCGTTCGTCTGCCCCGCGCAGGCCCACGGCAGCCGGGGCCTGCGCGGGACAAAAAAAATTATTCGGGCGTGCCTTGCGCGGTTTCTGCAGGATAAGTCGTACGCCACAACTCGAAACCGCCGTCCATGCTGTAGACGTCGGAGAAGCCCTGGCTGATCAGGTACGCGGCCGCGTTCTGGCTGGAGTTGCCGTGGTAGCAGACCACTACCAATGGCGCGTCGAGATCGGCGTTGCGGATGAAGTCGGCGATAGAGTGGTTATCCAGATGGGTCGATCCGGCGATGTGCAGCGCGGCATAGGTTTGCGGGTCGCGGATATCGACGACCACGGCGCCTTCCGCGCGCAGAGTGTGGGCCTGTTCCGGGGGGATTCGTTTGAATTCGCTCATGGCGGGTTCCTGTTGCTCGGCAGAATGCGCAGTCTAACGCGGCGCGCTGACTGGCGACGTTTCGGGGATAAGTGGTGCGACTGATGGTGCAAGGCCGCCATGTTCATCGCACTTGCAGGACACGCGCTCGCCGCTGTCGACGTTCATCAGGGTCAGGCTGCCGCCCCAGACACAACCGGTGTCCAGCGCAGAGATACCCGGTTCGTGAACGTCGCCTTCCAGCGCGGCCCAGTGACCGAAGATGATCCGCAGACCTCGGGTCTTGCGCTCCTTGTGCTGGAACCACGGTTTGTAGCCGGGCGGGGCGGTATCGAGGCCTTCCTTGCTTTTGAGGTCGAGCTTGCCCTCGGCGGTGCAGAAGCGCATGCGGGTGAAATAGTTGGTGATGACGCGCAGGCGGGTCACGCCCGTGAGCTCGCTGTCCCATTTCGCCGGCTCATTGCCGTACATGCCATCCAGGTAAAGCGGAAACAGGTTGTCGTCACGCAGTGCCGCTTCGGCCTCGGCCGCGTACTTCAGGGCCTTGCGCAAGGACCACTGCGGAGGGATGCCCGCATGCACCATGGCCACTTCACGTTGCTCGTCGTAGTGCATGAGCTTTTGCTGGCGCAGCCACTCGAGCAGATCGGCCGCGTCGGGGGCTTCAATGATCTCGCGCAGGGTATCGGACTTCTTCAGGCGCTCAATGTTGTTGGCCGCAGCGAGCAGGTGCAGGTCATGGTTACCCAGTACGCAAACCAGCGAGTCGCGCATGCCGTAGAGAAAACGCAGGGTCTCCAGCGATTGCGGGCCGCGGTTGACCAGGTCGCCGACCAGCCACAGCCGATCGAGCTTCGGGTCGAAAGCCACTTGCTTGAGCAGACATTTGAGCGGTTCGAGGCAGCCTTGCAGGTCGCCGACGGCGTACGTCGTCATCAGTGCAAGGCTCCGGGTACGGCGAGGCGGAAAGGCTTGATGATCGCGTCGAAATGCTTGCCGTCGTCGGCGACCATTTCATAAGAGCCCTGCATGGTGCCGACCTTGGTGGTCATCACTGTGCCGCTGCTGTAAGTGTGGCTCTTGCCTGTGTCGATCAGCGGTTGCTGGCCGACGACACCGGCGCCGCGCACTTCTTCGACATGCCCGTCACCGTCGGTGATCACCCAATGCCGCGACAACAGCTTGGCCGGGAGCGCGCCATTGTTTTGCACGGTGATGGTGTAGGCGAAGGCGAAGCGGTTGTGCTCGGGTTGCGATTGGTCTGCCAGATAGTGGGTGACGACACTGACATCGACCTGATAGCGAGAATCGGACATGCAAAAGGGCCTTAAGCAAAGCGGAACGCGAGGCGTAGCTGATGGGGAATCAGTCTAGGCAAGTATCGGGCAGTAAACCAGAGTGGCGTCCTGCCCGATAGCGTTCATCGCCGGTCAGTCGGCGGCGGGGGCTTGCGGGGCTTGTTCGCTGAGCTTGTCGGCCAGGCGCACGAATGCGGCCAGGTCCAGTTGCTCGGGGCGAAGGCTGCCATCGACGCCGGCGGCTTCGATCTCGGCAGCGGTCATCAATTGCTTGAGGGTGTTGCGCAGTGTCTTGCGGCGCTGGTTGAACGCTTCGCGCACCACGCGCTCGAGCAGGCGATGATCCTTGGCCGGGTGCGGCAATACGGCGTGCGGCACCAGACGGACGATGGCCGAGTCGACCTTCGGCGGCGGGTTGAACGCGCCCGGGCCGACGTTGAACAGGTGTTCCACGCGGCAATGGTACTGAACCATGATCGACAGACGACCCCAGTCGCCACCACCGGGGCCCGCGGCTAGACGCTCGACCACTTCCTTCTGCAGCATGAAGTGCATGTCGCGAATGATGCCGGCGTTATTCAGCAGGTGGAAAATCAGCGGCGTGGAGATGTTATACGGCAGGTTGCCGACCACGCGCAGGCTGTTCGGCGCGGCGTTCAGTGTATTGAAGTCGAACTTCAGCGCATCGCCCTGATGCAGGTTGAAGTTGCTCTTGCCGGCGAACTGCTGGTTGAGGATCGGGATCAGGTCCTTGTCCAGTTCCACCACGTCGAGCTGCGCGCCGGAGTTGAGCAGGCCAGCCGTCAGTGCGCCCTGGCCCGGGCCGATTTCCAGCATGCGGTCGCCGGATTTGGCGCTGATGGAGCGCAGGATGCGGTCGATGACGCCGGCATCGTGCAGGAAGTTCTGGCCAAAGCGTTTGCGCGCCTTGTGTTGGTATTGCTCGGTCATAAACGGGTCTCGGCCATCTGGTAGGCGGTTTCCAGGGCGACCTGCAGGCTGCCGGTGTCGATCTTGCCGCTGCCGGCCAGATCCAGAGCGGTGCCATGATCGACCGAGGTGCGGATGATCGGCAGGCCAAGGGTAATGTTGACCGCGGCGCCGAAGCCTTTGTACTTCAGCACGGGCAGGCCCTGGTCGTGGTACATCGCCAGCACTGCATCGCAGTGCTCCAGATATTTGGGGGTAAACAGAGTGTCGGCAGGCAGCGGGCCACGAAGGTCCATGCCCTCGCCGCGCAGGCGCTCTAATGTAGGTTCGATGATGTCGATTTCTTCATGGCCCAGGTGTCCGCCTTCACCGGCGTGCGGGTTGAGTCCGCAGACCAGGATGCGTGGCTGGGCGATGCCGAATTTGTCTTGCAGGTCGGCGTGCAGAATCCGTGTGACCCGCTCCAGCCGATCAGGGGTGATTGCATCGGCAATCTCGCGCAGCGGCAGGTGAGTGGTGACCAGCGCCACGCGCAAACCGCGGGTGGCGAGCATCATCACCACTTGTGCGGTATGGGTCAGGTCGGCGAGGAATTCCGTATGCCCGGAGAACGGGATGCCTGATTCGTTGATCACGCCTTTGTGTACCGGAGCGGTGATCATCCCGGCGAAATCGCCGTTCAGACAGCCGTTGCCGGCGCGGGTCAGGGTTTCCAGAACGAATGCGGCGTTAGCCTTGTCCAGTTGCCCGGCAACCACGGGGGCGCTGAGCGGGGTATCCCAGACGTACAGGCTGCCGGCGGGTGCCGGTACATCCGGCCAGTGATCTGGCGCCACCTCCAGCAAAGTGACGGCCAGCCCCAGCTGCGCGGCCCGCTCGAGGAGCAGGTCGCGGCTGGTGATGGCAATCAGGGGGTGTGGCTGGGCTTGCGAGGCGAGCAGCAGGCACAGGTCGGGACCGATGCCGGCTGGTTCGCCGGGTGTCAGCGCGAAACGCTTGGGTTTCACTGCGCTGCCTGGTCTGCACCAGGGAGTTTGATTTCTACGTAGGCTTCTTCACGAATCTGACGCAGCCAGTTTTGCAGCTCTTCATCGTATTTTTTGTTACGCAGAACGGTCATTGCCTGTTGCTCGCGGGCCTGCTCGGTGCTGTCAGTGGCGCGGCGGCCAAGGACTTCCAGAACGTGCCAGCCGTACTGAGTCTGGAACGGCTTGGACAGCTGACCTTGTGGGGTCTTGGCCATCACTTCGCGGAATTCCGGTACCAGTGCGTTCGGGTCGATCCAGTTCAAGTCGCCGCCGTTGAGCGCCGAACCCGGGTCTTCGGAGTAGTTCTTTGCCAGTTCAGCGAAGTCTTCACCCGCCAGGATGCGTTCGTACAGCGACTGCACCAGCGCTTTGGTCTTGGCTTCGTCGCGGATCGGGCTTGGCTTGACCAGAATGTGGCGCACATGCACCTCATCACGCATCTGGGTTTCACCGCCACGCTTGCCGAGCACTTTCAGGATGATGAAGCCACCTGGTGTGCGTGCCGGTTGGGTGATATCACCCACCGCCATGTTGCTCAGCTCGCGATCGAACGGAGGTGGCAGTTGAGCGGCTTTACGCCAGCCCATGTCGCCGCCTTCCAGAGCGTTGTCGCTGCCGGACTTGGCAACGGCCAGTTGACCGAAGTCAGCGCCTTGCTTGAGTTGCTGGTAAACGTCCATGGCCTGACGATAAGCGCTCTGAATCGCTTCAGAGTTGGCACTTTCCGGCGTTGGAATCAGGATGTTCGCCAGGTGCAGCTCTTCGGACAGTTGCATCTTGCCCAGATCGGAGGCGAGGAAGTTCTTCACTTCCTGTTCCGACACCTGAATACGTTCTGCCACGCGGCGCTGACGCACACGGCTGATGATCATCTCGCGCTTGATCTGGTCACGGGCGTCGTCGTAGGACAAGCCGTCGTGAGCCAGAGCAGCGCGGAATTGATCCACGGTCATGTTGTTGCGCTGAGCGATAGTGCCGACCGCCTGGTTCAGCTCTTCATCGGTAATGCGGATGCCGGAGCGTTCGCCGATCTGCAGTTGCAGGTTTTCGACGATCAGACGCTCGAGCACCTGCTGATCCAGCACGCCGGGAGGCGGCATGCCGCCCCCGCGCTTGGCAATGGTCTGCTGAACTTCGTGGACACGCTGGTCCAGTTGGCTCTGCATGACCACGTCGTTATCAACGATCGCGACCACTTTATCGATGGACTGTACCGCGGCGTTCGCCGCAGTACCCAGGAACAGCGCGCCCAGCAGCAGCGGGCGCAGACAATCAGAAAGCTTGGTCTTCACGTTGACGATAACCTTGGATGCCTTTGTCGAGGAAGGTTTCAGTCTTGGCGCCGGTAAGGCCGCCGAGTCCCTTCAGAACAATTTGGAGGAAGACGCCGTGGTCGCCTTTTTCGTTTTGCGGAGCTTCCTGACTGAATTCGTCGTAGGAAACCCAGTAACGGTTGATCAGGCGAAGTTTCCAGCAGCAGTTGTCGTACTCGAAACCACCGAAGGCTTCCAGCGTACGGTTGCGGTTGTAGTCGTACTGCCAGCGGCTGATCGCGCTCCACTGTGGAACGATCGGCCAGATGACCGAGAAGTCATGCTGCTGGATCTTGTAGTAGTCCTTCACGTAGCCAGGCTGTCCCGGGGTGCCGTAGTCGCCACCGCCCACCGTCCATTTGCCGGTGGTCTGGTCGTAGCGAACCTGGTCGTTACGATAGCGATAGCCGACGTTGACGATCTTGTTCGGGTTGTCCTCAGGCTGGTAATGGAACATCGCACTACCGGAACGCGGGCTGCGGCTGTCCGGGTCCCAGTTGTAGTCGGCAGTGGTGCGCCAGTCGCGGTTCCAGCGGTATTCGTATTCCAGTGCGTATGGCGATACGTCGGACTGGGCATCTTTGCGATCCTTGAACGCGATGCCTGGCAGTTGTACTTCACGATCCTTGAAGTAGTAAGCCTGGCCGACGCTGATGCGCTGACGCTCGAAACCGTTGTCTTCGATCCAGCGGCTGGTCACACCCAACGACAGCTTGTTCTCGTCGCCGACGCGGTCGGAGCCGGAGAAGCGGTTGTCGCGGAACAACGACGCGTAGTTGAAGGTGTATTCACTGGTGTCGAATACTGGAATGTCTTCCTGATCAACCTTGGGTACATAGAGGTAGAACAGACGCGGTTCCAGGGTCTGGCGATAGTTCGTGCCGAAGTACGACGTGTTGCGGTCGAAATACAGGCCGCTGTCGACGCTGGCAATCGGTACGCCACGGTTCTGGTTGCTGTCGAAGGTGCCGTTGAGTTTGTTCTGCTCAGCGGTTTGATTTGCGATCTGGCCTTTGCCAATACTGTCCAGATCCAGCTGGTACTGGGTGTACTGGTATTTGAGCGATGGTTTCAGGAAACCGTAGGTCCAGTTCATCGGCAGGCTGACGCCTGGCTTCAGATTCAGACGGTCGCCGTTAGCGCGCGCCAAGCCTTGGACGTTTGTATCCAGGCGTGGCGAGATGGTGCCATCTTCATCGGTAAAGTTACCGTTTTGCAGGTCACGATCGAACCGAACAATTTCGGTCTCGTAATCGAAATTCAAACCTTCCGGGTGATACGGCAGCTGACCATTGAAGGTGATCTGCGGCAGACGGCCGTAAGGCGTGATGTTCGAAACGGTTGCCAATTGGTACTGCTGCGCATTCAGGCGAGCGGTGTAGCTGTCGCCGCGATAGGTCACCGAACCTTGCTGATTCACGAAGTCCTGGCTCTTCACACCGATCTGATCGGTGGTCAGATCCTGGAAGTAATACGGATCGCTGATCTTGGTGTAGTCAACCTGGGTATACACACGGGAGTCGAGACCACCCTTGTGTTGCCAGTTGTACATGTAGCGATTTTTTTCGTAATCAGACTGTTTGCTGCGATCGGTATCTTCATCGTTCAGATACGCCGCACCGAACTGACCTTCGCTGGACTTGGTCAGGTAGCGGAACTCGCCTTCCATCAACAGGCCACGCTTGCTCATGTAGCGCGGATACAACGTGGCATCGTAGTTCGGTGCCAGGTTGAAGTAGTACGGGGTGACCAGCATGAAGCCGGTGTCGCTGCCGGTGCCGATGGTCGGCGGCAGGAAGCCCGACTGACGACGGTCATCGATCGGGAAGTAGATGTACGGCGTGTACAGGATCGGAATGTCCTTGACCCGCAGCGTCACGTTGGTCGCGGTACCGAAGCCGGTGGCAGGGTTCAGGGTGATGTTGTTGCCCTTGAGCTGCCAGGCGTTGCTGTTCGGTTCGCACGTGGTGTACGTGCCGTCCTTCAAGCGGATGATCGCGTTTTCGGCACGCTTGGCGTACAGCGCGTTACCGCGGATGCGCGATTTGTGCAGCACGTATTCGGCGTTGTCGACCTTGGCTTCACCGGTATCGAGCTGCACATCGGCGTGGTCGCCGACGATCAGTGCACCGTTGTCGCGAATGCGCACGTCGCCGTTGAGTTCGGCGCGGCTCTCGGCCTGGTACAGGCTGGCCTCGTCGGACTCGACCTGCATGCTGCCCTGACGCAGGACCACGTCGCCGGCCAGCGTACCCACCTGATCTTCGGTGTTGTAGCGCGAGGCTTTGGCGCCGATAAAGGTCGGTGCGTCACTTTTATTCGTCTTGTCATTCATGCCAGGACGAATCGGTTCGATATAGGAACCAGAGCAGTAAGGACCGGTCTCGGCCAATTGGGCGGCGGTGAGCTTCTCGCGCGGAACCCAGTCGAGGTGACTGTAGTCTTCGCTACGGGATTTCAGGCCGCGACCTTTGGCTTCGGTGACCAGCACAGGCTTGGCGCCGGTGTCGGAAGTGGAACCGTTCTGGGCCGGGGCTTCGCCAGCGGCGCTGACGGCACTGCCGTCATGCACCGGACGCGGCGGCAATGCAGCTGCCGGCGTCTTGGGCGCACAAGCCCAGCCACCCGTTGCCGAGACGGCGCAGTCATACTGCTCGGCGGCGACAACGAATTGACTGGCCAGAGGTTGCATAGCCAGCAGACTGCCGGTTACCAACAACGGAAATTTTTTACGAAACGCGGGGGATTTCAATGCCATCTTATTAGTCCGGGCTTCCTGCGTGCCATCTGCCCGCGGTGTGGGCCGCACGCCTCTCGATGGTCTGAAAAAGATGCTGGATAATAAAGCATGACCCGCTTGACGGCTAGCGCCGTCGGAGACCCTTGCAATGCCTGACCAAGATGTACGCTTGCAACACCTGAAAGTTTGGCTCGATGAACAGTTGGCAATCCTTTTTGCAGATCAGGGCTGGGGCGCCGTACCCCCGGCCACGTTGACCGCGGCCAGCAGCGACGCGAGTTTCCGGCGGTATTTCCGCTGGGAAGGAGCGGGCCGCAGCTTCGTCGTGATGGATGCTCCGCCACCCCAGGAAAACTGCAAACCGTTCGTGGATATCGCCTTTTTGCTGGCGAAATCCGGAATTAATGTGCCGAAAATTTATGCAGAAGACCTCGAACGCGGATTTCTTTTGCTCAATGACCTGGGCAACAAGACCTATCTCGACGTAATCGACAGCGAAAATGCTGACGTTTTGTTCAGCGATGCGCTGCAATCTCTGCTGGCTTTTCAGCAATTGCCGATGGTCGCACCACTGCCGAGTTACGACGTGGCACTGCTGCGCCGCGAACTGGAACTGTTCCCCGAGTGGTACGTGAAGCGCGAACTCGGCATCGAGTTTGATGCAGCACAGCAGCAACAGTGGCAAGCCGTCAGCGATCTGCTGATCGACAGCGCTCTGGCCCAGCCGAAAGTGTTGGTGCACCGCGACTACATGCCGCGCAATCTGATGCTCAGCGCGCCGAATCCCGGTGTGCTCGACTTTCAGGACGCGGTCTACGGCCCGGTCACCTACGACGTCACCTGCCTGTTCAAGGACGCCTTCCTCAGTTGGCCTGAAGAGCGTGTGCGTGGCTGGCTGGAAAGTTACTGGCAGCAAGCCGCTGCGCTGAACATCCCGGTGCAGGCCGATTTCGAAGACTTCCTGCGCGCCAGCGACCTGATGGGCGTACAGCGTCACCTGAAAGTCATCGGCATCTTCGCCCGCATCTGCCATCGCGATGGCAAGCCGCGCTATCTGGCCGACGTGCCGCGTTTCTTCGCCTATATAGAAGCGGTGATCGCTCGTCGTCCTGAACTGGCGGATCTGCAGGCGTTGCTCGCCAGTCTGCGTGGCGGAGTGACTGCATGAAGGCCATGATCCTGGCGGCAGGCAAGGGCGAGCGCATGCGCCCGCTGACCCTGACCACCCCCAAACCGCTGGTGCGTGCCGGCGGCGTACCGTTGATCGAATATCACCTGCGCGCGCTGGCAGCGGCCGGTTTCAGCGAGATCGTGATCAACCATGCCTGGCTCGGTCAGCAGATCGAGGATTATCTGGGCGACGGTTCGCAGTTCGGCGTGAGCATCCAGTACTCACCGGAAGGTGAGCCGCTGGAAACCGGCGGCGGGATTTTCCGCGCCTTGCCGTTGCTCGGTGACGACGCGTTCCTGGTGGTGAACGGTGACATCTGGACCGATTACGACTTCAGCGTGCTGCATCAACCGATCAACGGTCTGGCGCATCTCGTACTGGCGGACAACCCGGCTCATCATCCGACGGGCGATTTCACCCTGACTGACGGTCGGGTGAGCGATGGCCAGGCGGGTGCGCAAACCCTGACCTACAGCGGCATCGCCGTGCTCCATCCGCAGTTGTTCGATGGCTGCGCCGACGGCGCATTCAAGCTCGCACCATTGCTGCGCAAAGCCATGGCCGATGGACAGGTCACGGGCGAGCGTCTGAAAGGCCATTGGGTGGATGTCGGTACGCATGAGCGTCTGGCCGAAGCTGAAGCATTGATAGAAGCGAGTCGTTGATATGTTGTGGCCAGGGACTCTGATTGGAGCCGGAGCAGGTTTTGCGATTGCCAGCATTCCGGGGGCCATGCTTGGGGCATTGTTGGGACAGGCGCTGGATCGGCGTCTGCACTTGCAGAGCTGGGGGCACTTGCGGGAAAAACTCGGCGGCCGGCCGATGTTGCGCAACGACGAATTGCTGTTCGTGTTGCTCGGGCGTCTGGCCAAGAGTGACGGGCGGGTGACGGACGGTCATATCCAGCAGGCGCGCAATGAAATGAACGCCCTGGAAATGAGCGAACCGGCGCGGCGGCGGGCGATTGCCGCGTTCAATCGCGGCAAGTCCGGCGGCGACCGCCTGCGCGGTTATCTGCGACGCCTGAGTGCTCAGCCGCATGCCGCCGAAGGCGTGTTGCGCGCCTGCTGGCGGATGGTCTGGGCCGACGGTCGCGCGGGCGTCAGTGAGCGTGAATTATTGGCGCAGTGGGGCAAGTGGCTGGGTTGGACAACCCACCAGATTCAGGCGCTGGCCAATGATTACGAGCCGAACAAACGGCCGATTGTCAGTGCGGCGATGAGTTATCAGGAAGCGATGCGCCTGCTCGGCGTGTCGGCGACCAGCGAGCCGGCGCAGATCAAGCGCGCCTATCGACGACTGCTCAGCCGTCATCACCCGGACAAGATCGCCGGCAGCGGCGCAACGTCGGAGCAGGTGCGTGACGCGACCGAGAAAACCCGCGAGCTGCACAACGCGTTTACGTTGATTCGGGCGCGACGGGATTTTCGCTGATCGTTAGAAGTTAGTTGTTGATGAGGGCCTCTTCGCGAGCAAGCCCGCTCCCACTTTGATCGCATTTCAGCTGAAGGAACGCGATCAGGGTGGGAGCGGGCTTGCTCGCGAATGGGGCGACTCGGTCTATCAGTCAGTCTTCTGCGGATTCAACCAGCCACGCACCCGCCGGAACAACTGTTCCTGCTCAGCCTTTTTATCCGGCAACGCCTTGAGCGCCACCTGGCTGAACGCTGAAGTCTTCAAGCGCTTGCTGGCCTGCATGCGTTCCAGCGCCGCGGTGCGATCCAGCGCCTTGTCCATGTAGAAAATATCCGCCGTCGGCAACTTCAGGGTCGGCGTCAGCTCGGCCAGTGGCGGCTTGGCCTTGCTTGGCGTTTGCGCATCGACCATCACCAGCTTCTCGACCTGCGAACTCTGCCGCTCGCTGAGGAAACGCGCCGCCCAGTAGGCGCCCGTGCCGTGACCGAGGACGACGACCCGGCGTGCGCTTTGTTGCTCAGCGTAGGCAATCGCCGCGTCGATCCGCGCGAAGATGCGCTCGGCATCCGCCTTGGACTGTTCTTCAGTCGTTTCGGCAACCACCTGATCCGCCACTTCCGCTTCACCGCCCGCCGCCTGTTCGATCGGTTGCGCGGTGGTGGAATCCTTGCTGCCACTTTCCGGGGCTTTCGGCGCGGCGGCGGGCGCAATCACGCGCGGGGCGATGACATCGCTTTGCAGATCCGGCAGGGTGATGCTCAGGCTGCTCCACTCGACGTCGGGCAATTTGTTGCGCAGCGGGCCGATCACTTGCGGCCAGTCAGCGGTTTCGCCGGCGCCCGGGACGATAATCACCGCACCTTTCGGGTCGGCGGTGTTGGCCGGTTTCCACAGGGCGAGGAAAGTGTCGGCGCCGGCCTGCAGTTGCTGCTGTTCTTGCGCCGGGACTTTGCGTTCGAGTGCCGCGGCTTCTTCCTGACTACGCTCAAGCAGTGGCTGGCGTTCGGCCGGTTTTTCGGTAGCCGGTTGCTCGGCGGTGGAGGCGGGCGCCGGATCGGCAGCCTCGACGGAAAACGCACAAGGCAGGATCAGCGACAGGCACAATGCTGGCATTGCCAGGCGGTAGACAGAGGGCATCGGTTATTCCAGGCCAGAAAAGTATCCCGGCAGCCTAATGGGTTGGTCAGAATTTGTCAGTGTACGAGACTTCAATGATGCGTTTTTGCTGCCTGTGGGTTATCGGCTGGTTGTGTTTTCCCTTGATGGGCTGGGCGGCGTCTGCGCCGGCGGCGCACGCGGCGCTGTTGACGCCCGGCGAGCAGCAATGGCTGGCGCAGCACCGAGAGCTGCGCGTCGGTCTGGTGTTGCAGGCACCGTACGCGCAGTACGACCGGCGTCTGCAGCGCTTGTCCGGGGCCAATGTCGAGTTGATGAAGTCACTGGCCAAAACCCTGAATGTCGATCTGAGCTGGCGCAATTTTCAGGATCTGACACAACTGGAGGAGGCCGCTCGCGAAGGTGAAATCGACATCGCCCCGGGCTTGACCCAGACCCCGGAGGCACTGCGCCTGTGGCTGTTTTCCGATCCTTACATGCGTGTGCCGCAACTGGTGGTCAGCGACCAGAAGAGCGGCGGCGTGGTCGAGCTGGAAAAGCTCGACAGCCTGTCCCGCGTCGCCGTGCGCATGCCCAGCGTCACCGCCGATTATTTGCGCAGCAATTATCCGCACCTGAATCTGCAAGGCGTGCCGCTGGAGCGTCAGGCGTTGCAACTGTTATTGACTCAGCAAGCGTCCTACGCCGTGGTGGACGAAGCGCAACTCGGGCGATTGTCCGCCGAGCCGGAGTTCGCCGGGCTGGTGGTGGTCGGCGATATCGGCTTGCCGCAGCTGTTGCGAGTCGCCACGCGGCGGGACTGGCCACAGTTGGCCGGGATTATCGAAAGCGCCTTGCGGGCGATCCCGGCCAAGGATCTGGAGCGCCTGCACAACCAATGGCTGCAACCCAAGTACCCGCGCCTCACCGAATCGCCGGGGTTCTGGCAGAACCTCAGTCTGCTGTTTGCCGTGTTGCTGCTCAGTTGTGTGGCCATCGTGGTCTGGCAGCGACGCCAGCAACATAGCCTCGAACAGCGCCTGCTGGCGGCCCGGGAAGATATTGCCCTGCGCGCGGCCAGCGAAGAAGCCTTGCGCCTGACCCAGTTTTCCATCGATCAAAGCACCGTCGGCATTCTCTGGGTCAACTGGGACAGCCATGTGCGCTACGCGAACCGCGCGGCGGAACACATGCTCGGTTATCCACAGGGCGCGCTGATCGAGCGGCCGCTGATCGACTTTGAACCCGGCCTGCACATGGACCGCTGGCTCAACCTGTGGAAACGCGCGCGGGCCAGTGAAGAAGGGCCGCTGAGCTTTGAAACCAGTTGCGTGCGCGCTGATGGCAGCATCCTCCCGGCGGACGTCTCGCTGAGTTTTCTGCGCTTTCGCGACAGTGAGTATCTGGTGGTTTATCTCACCGACGTCACCGAACGGCGTCGCGCCCTGGCCGCCCTGCAGGAAAGTGAAGCGCGCTTGCAAGGCATCGCCGCCAACGTACCGGGACTGGTGTTCCGTCTGGAGCGGGCGGCGGTGACCGGGCAGATCGATTTCGCCTACATCAGTGAGGGCAGTGAGAGTCTGGTCGGTTACGCGCCGGCCGCCATCGCGCACCGTGACATGGGCTTGCGCAGTCTGGTGCATCCCGACGACAGGGCCAGTTACCACCAGACTCAGGATCAGGCGCTGGACACCGACAGTGACTGGTCGTGGCAGGGCCGCATCCTCACTCGCCAGGGCGAACAGCGCTGGGCCGAGATCAAGGCGATCACCCGCCAACTGGAGGATGGCGCCTATGTCTGGGACGGCATTGTCTGGGACATTAGCGAAAGCAAGCGCATTGAACTGGAGCTGGCCGCGTCCCGCGAGCAACTGCGCGAATTGTCGGCGCACCTGGAAAGCGTGCGCGAAGAAGAGAAGGCGCGAATCGCCCGGGAAGTGCACGATGAGCTGGGGCAGATGCTCACGGTGCTGAAACTGGAAACCTCGATGTGCGAGCTGGCCTATGCGCAGCTCGACCCGGGGCTGAACGAGCGCTTGAACAGCATGAAACGCCTGATCGCCCAGTTGTTCCAGTTGGTGCGCGATGTAGCGACGGCGCTGCGCCCGCCGATCCTCGATGCCGGGATCGCCTCGGCGATCGAGTGGCAGGCGCGGCGCTTCGAGGCGCGTACGCAGATTCCGTGCCTGGTGCAGGTGCCGGACAATCTGCCGGCGCTCAGCGATGCCAAGGCGATCGGCCTGTTCCGTATCCTGCAGGAGGCGCTGACCAACGTCATGCGCCATGCCCAGGCGCATACTGTGGAGCTGACACTGGTGCTGGAAGGCGATGAGTTGTGTCTGACGGTCAGCGATGATGGCGTAGGTTTTGTCGCCACTGCGGATCGGCCGACGTCCTTTGGTTTGGTCGGTATGCGCGAGCGGGTGTTGATCATGGGCGGGCGCTTGCTGCTTGAGAGTGAACCGGGGGAGGGCACCAGTCTGCATGTGTGGGTGCCGGTGAGTGAGGTTTGAAGGTTTGTGGTGTTTGAGCTGACGCTATCGCGAGCAGGCTCGCTCCCACAGGGTTTGGTGTGTACCTGAAATCTGGAGAAAAACGTGATCCGTGTATTGGTAGCCGAAGACCACACCATCGTCCGTGAAGGCATCAAGCAATTGATCGGTCTGGCCAAGGATCTGCAAGTGGTGGGGGAGGCGAGTAATGGCGAACAACTCCTTGAAACCCTGCGCAGCGTGCCATGTGAAGTGGTGTTGCTGGACATCTCGATGCCGGGCGTCAATGGGTTGGAGGCGATTCCGCGGATTCGCGCGCTGAACAATCCGCCGGCGATTCTGGTGTTGTCGATGCACGACGAAGCACAAATGGCTGCCCGTGCGCTGAAGGTCGGCGCCGCTGGCTATGCGACCAAGGACAGCGATCCGGCGCTGTTGCTGACGGCGATTCGCAAGGTCGCGGCCGGCGGGCGTTACATCGACCCGGAGCTGGCCGACCGGATGGTCTTCGAGGTCGGCCTGACTGACACGCGTCCGTTGCATTCGCTGTTGTCCGAACGCGAGTTCTCGGTGTTCGAGCGCCTGGCCCAGGGCGCCAACGTCAACGACATCGCCCAGCAACTGGCCCTGAGCAGCAAGACCATCAGCACTCATAAGGCGCGGCTGATGCAGAAGCTCAACATCACCTCGCTGGCCGAGCTGGTGAAATACGCGATGGAACATAAACTCCTCTAAGCACACCGTATTTCTACTGTGGGAGCGGGCTTGCTCGCGAATGCGGTGTGTCATCCAATCATTCAGTGACTGACACACCGCGTTCGCGAGCAAGCCCGCTCCCACAGGGAATCTCCATCTGGCCTGCAATTGCGGGCATATCCATTAGCGACAGCCGCTTTTGCCTGTTCTTGCGGCTCGCCGCTCGTAGCTACCGCTGCGTTTGCCAAAACGCGCCATCCTTGTAGGGCAATCCCTACCCCCAACCTTCCATCCGGCTGAGGCGATTCTCTCCTGCGCCCCGATTTGCGTGACTGGCGCCAGCCACTAGGCTTGATCCACAGCAGTTACCAATAACAAAGGTGTGGGTATGAGCCAGGTCGATTCAAACGCAGGGGCCAGTGACGTGCTGGTCAGCTTTCGTGGAGTGCAGAAGAGCTACGACGGCGAGAACCTGATCGTCAAAGACCTCAACCTGGACATTCGCAAGGGCGAGTTTCTGACCCTGCTCGGGCCGTCCGGCTCGGGCAAGACCACCAGCCTGATGATGCTCGCCGGCTTCGAAACACCGACCGCCGGCGAAATCCTCCTGGCCGGCCGTGCGATCAACAACGTGCCGCCGCACAAGCGCGACATCGGCATGGTGTTCCAGAACTACGCGCTGTTCCCGCACATGACCGTGGCCGAGAACCTGGCCTTCCCGCTGACCGTCCGTGGTCTGAACAAGAGCGACGTCAGCGACAAGGTCAAGAAAGTCCTGAGCATGGTCCAGCTCGACGCGTTCGCTTCGCGCTATCCGGCGCAACTCTCCGGCGGTCAGCAGCAGCGTGTGGCGCTGGCCCGGGCACTGGTGTTCGAACCGCAACTGGTGCTGATGGACGAACCGCTGGGCGCACTCGACAAGCAATTGCGCGAACACATGCAGATGGAGATCAAGCACCTGCACCAGCGCCTCGGCGTGACTGTGGTCTACGTGACCCACGACCAGGGTGAAGCCCTGACCATGTCCGACCGCGTCGCCGTGTTTCATCAAGGCGAAATCCAGCAGATCGCCCCGCCGCGCACCCTTTACGAAGAACCGAAAAACACCTTCGTCGCCAACTTCATCGGCGAGAACAACCGCCTCAACGGCCGTCTGCTCAGTCAGAGCGGCGAGCGCTGCGTGGTCGAGCTGAGCCGTGGCGAGAAGGTCGAGGCGCTGGCGGTCAACGTCGGCCAGACCGGCGAACCCGTGACCCTGTCGATTCGCCCGGAGCGCGTGAGCCTCAACGGTTCGAGCGACCAATGCGTCAACCGCTTCTCAGGGAGGGTGGCGGAATTCATCTATCTGGGCGACCACGTCCGGGTGCGCCTGGAAGTCTGCGGCAAGACCGACTTCTTCGTGAAACAACCGATTGCCGAGCTCGATCCAGCGCTCGCGGTCGGGGACGTGGTTCCGCTTGGCTGGCAGGTCGAGCACGTTCGCGCGCTTGATCCGCTGTTAGAGGCGCATTGATCGCCCCGGCAATACCAACACCAACCCTGCACGTGGAGAGAACAATAAATGTTGAGATCCCTGAAGTTGACAGCCCTGACCCTGGGCCTGATGGGTGCGGCACACGCGATGGCCGCCGGCCCTGATCTGACTGTGGTGTCGTTTGGCGGGGCGAACAAGGCCGCCCAGGAAAAAGCGTTCTACGCACCGTGGCAGGCGGCGGGCAACGGCAAGATCGTTGCTGGCGAGTACAACGGCGAAATGGCCAAGGTCAAAGCCATGGTCGATACCAAGAGTGTGTCTTGGGATCTGGTGGAAGTTGAATCCCCGGAGCTGGCCCGTGGCTGTGATGAAGACATGTTCGAACAACTCGACCCGGCGCTGTTCGGCAAGGCCGAAGACTATGTAAAAGGCGCGATCCAGCCGTGCGGCGTGGGCTTCTTCGTCTGGTCGACCGTGCTGGCATACAACGCCGACAAGCTCAAAGCGCCACCCGCCAGTTGGGCAGATTTCTGGGACACCAAGAAATTCCCGGGCAAGCGCGGCCTGCGTAAAGGCGCCAAGTACACTCTGGAATTCGCGTTGATGGCTGACGGTGTTGCACCAAAAGACGTTTACAAAGTATTGGCCGGCAAGGACGGTCAGGATCGCGCCTTCAAGAAACTCGACGAACTCAAGCCTTACATCCAGTGGTGGGAGGCGGGCGCCCAACCGCCGCAATACCTCGCTTCCGGTGACGTGGTCATGAGCTCGGCCTACAACGGTCGCATCGCGGCCGTGCAGAAAGAATCCAACCTCAAGGTCGTCTGGAACGGCGGCATCTACGACTTCGACGCGTGGGCCATCCCGAAAGGTCTGGACAAGACCCGCGCCGATGCTGCGAAGAAGTTCATTGCCTACTCGGTTCAGCCGCAGCAACAGAAGACCTACTCGGAAAACATCGCCTACGGCCCGGCCAACACGCAAGCGGTACCGCTGCTGAGCAAGGACGTACTGAAAGACATGCCGACCACCCCGGAGAACATCGCCAACCAGGTGCAGATCGACGTCAGCTTCTGGGCTGACAACGGCGAGCAACTGGAGCAGCGCTTCAATTCCTGGGCTGCGAAGTAACCGCACGGCCCTGTGGGAGCGGGCTTGCTCGCGAAAGCACCAGCACATTCAGCACTGATGTCGACTGATACGCCGCCTTCGCGAGCAAGCCCGCTCCCACTTTTGAATTTGTGTGCATCAATCGATCGAGGTGGTTCGCCACCTCTGTAACGATCAAAGATTTGCGGAGTACGTCATGGCCATCGCCGTTCCCCTGAACGAGGGCACCAGCCCCACCTTGAAGCAGAAGCTCAAGCGCGCCGAGCGGGTCAACCGCTGGAAGGCCCAGGCGTTGATTGCGCCGCTGGTGCTGTTTCTGTTGCTGGTGTTCCTGGTGCCGATTGTGGCGCTGCTCTATAAAAGCGTCGGCAACCCGGAAGTGGTCGGCGGCATGCCGCGCACCGTGGCGGCCATCGCCAGTTGGGACGGCCGCGGCCTGCCCGCCGAACCGGTTTATAAAGCCGCCGGCGAAGACCTCGCCGAAGCCCGCAAAAACCAGACCTTGGGCGATCTGTCCAAGCGCTTGAACATGGAGTTGGCCGGCTATCGCAGCCTGCTGACCAAAACCGCCCGCGCGCTGCCTTTCGCCAGCGAGCCGGCCTCCTATAAAGAAGCCCTCGAAGCGCTCGACGAGCGTTGGGGCGATCCGGCCTACTGGCAAGCGGTGCGCCGCAACACCAGCAACATCACGCCTTACTACCTGCTGGCGGCAGTCGATCACCGCATCGACGACCTTGGTGAAGTGGCGCCGGCCACCCCGGATCAGGCGATCTACCTCGACATTTTTGCCCGGACTTTCTGGATGGGGCTGGTCATCACCGTGATCTGCCTGTTCCTCGCCTATCCACTGGCCTACCTGTTGGCAAACCTGCCATCGCGGCAGAGCAACCTGCTGATGATTCTGGTGCTGCTGCCGTTCTGGACTTCGATTCTGGTGCGGGTCGCGGCGTGGATCGTGTTGCTGCAATCGGGCGGGCTGATCAACAGCGCGCTGATGGCCATGGGCATCATCGATAAGCCGCTGGAACTAGTGTTCAACCGCACCGGGGTCTACATCTCGATGGTGCACATTCTGCTGCCGTTCATGATTCTGCCGATTTACAGCGTGATGAAAGGCATCTCGCCGACCTACATGCGCGCCGCGATCTCGCTGGGCTGCCATCCGTTCGCCAGTTTCTGGCGGGTGTATTTCCCGCAGACTTATGCCGGCGTCGGTGCCGGTTGCCTGTTGGTGTTCATTCTCGCCATCGGCTACTACATCACCCCGGCGCTGCTCGGCAGCCCGAACGATCAGATGGTCAGTTACTTCGTCGCGTTCTACACCAACACCAGCATCAACTGGGGCATGGCCACTGCACTGGGCGGCTTGTTGCTGCTGGCGACCGTGGTGCTGTATCTGATCTACAGCTGGCTGGTGGGCGCCAGTCGCCTGCGCCTGAGCTAAGGGGAATTTGAAATGCTGAGTCCTTACATGTCGCCCATCGAACGGGTGTGGTTCTACAGCTTGCGGATTCTCTGCGGCCTGATCCTGCTGTTCCTGATTCTGCCGGTGCTGGTGATCGTGCCGCTGTCGTTCAACTCCGGCAGTTTTCTGGTGTACCCACTGCAGGGCTTCTCCCTGCACTGGTATCAGGACTTCTTCGCCTCAGCGGAATGGATGCGTTCGCTGAAGAACAGCATCATCGTCGCCCCCGCGGCCACGGTGCTGGCGATGGTCTTCGGAACCCTGGCCGCGATCGGCCTGACCCGTGGCGACTTCCCCGGCAAGGCGCTGGTGATGGCGCTGGTGATTTCGCCGATGGTGGTGCCGGTGGTGATCATTGGTGTGGCGAGTTATCTGTTCTTCGCGCCGCTGGGTCTGGGCAACAGCTTCTTCTCGCTGATCGTGGTGCACGCGGTGCTGGGTGTGCCGTTCGTGATCATCACCGTGTCGGCGACGTTGCAGGGTTTCAATCAGAATCTGGTGCGGGCGGCGGCCAGCCTCGGCGCATCGCCGTTGACCACGTTCCGCCGGGTGACCCTGCCGCTGATTGCGCCGGGAGTGATTTCCGGGGCGTTGTTTGCTTTCGCCACATCGTTCGATGAAGTGGTGGTGACGCTGTTCCTCGCCGGCCCCGAGCAGGCGACGCTGCCACGGCAGATGTTCAGCGGGATTCGCGAGAACCTCAGTCCGACGATTGCTGCTGCGGCAACTTTGTTGATTGCCTTCTCCGTCATCCTGCTGTTAACCCTCGAATGGCTGCGCGGTCGTAGCGAGAAACTTCGCACTGCCCAAGTCTGAAGCCGTACTCGGTAAAAACTGTGGGAGGGGGCTTGCTCCCGAATGCGGTGGATCAGTTGAAGTAGATGTCGACTGACCCCCCGCTTTCGGGAGCAAGCCCCTCCCACAAGGGATTTGTGTTGTATGCGAAGTTTTGTCTCATTCATGGGGTGAATGGCAGACAACCCGAAACCCTCAACTACGCTTGTGCTCAGCTCCCACATCTATAAGAGGCTGCGCACGATGAGTCTGTCCCAGTTCAAAATCGCTCACAAACTGATCACCGGCGCCGGGGCCATCGAGCAACTGGCGGCGGAACTCACGCGGCTGGATATCGACAACCCGCTGATCGTCACCGACGCCGCGCTGGTCAAGTCCGGCACCGTGGAGCTGGCGCTGTGCCAATTGGGCGGGCGCGGGTACGAGATTTTCGATCGGGTGCTGCCGGATCCGGAAATCGCCATCGTCGAAGATTGCATGCGCGTCTATCGCGAGGGCGGGCATGACGGCTTGATCGGCCTGGGCGGCGGCAGTGCCATCGACATCGCCAAGAGCGTTGCCGCGTACGCCGGCTATCACGGCGCGCTGGAAGACCTGTTCGGCGTCGATCAGGTGCCGCGCAAAGGTCCGCCGCTGATCGCCATCCCGACCACCGCCGGCACCGGCTCGGAAGTGACCAACATCGCCATCCTCTCCGACAAGGTTGCACAACTGAAGAAAGGCATCGTCAGCGATTATCTGCTGCCGGACGTGGCGCTGGTCAGTCCACAAATGACCCTGACCTGTCCGCGCAGCGTCACCGCCGCCAGTGGCGTCGATGCGCTGGTGCATGCCATCGAATCCTATCTGTCGGTCAACGCTTCGCCGATCACCGACTCGCTGGCGCTCGGCGCAATCAAGTTGATCGCCAGGGCGCTGCCCAAGGCCTACGCCAATGGCGGCAATCTGCAAGCCCGGGAAGACATGGCCACCGCCAGCCTGATGGCCGGCATGGCGTTCGGCAATGCCGGGGTCGGCGCGGTGCATGCGTTGGCCTATCCGTTGGGCGGGCGTTTCAACATTGCCCATGGCGTCAGTAACGCCTTGTTGCTGCCGTATGTCATGACCTGGAACAAGATGGCCTGCGTCGAGCGCATGCAGGATATCGCCGAAGCCATGGGGGTGAAGACCGCTCATCTGAGCGCCGCTGAGGCGGCGGACAAAGCCGTGCAGGCGATGACCGAACTGTGTGCGGCGGTGGAAATTCCTGCCGGGCTGCGCACTTTCGGTGTGCCGCAAGAGGCGATCCCGGCCATGGCTGTGGAGGCCGCGGGAATCGAGCGTTTGATGCGCAACAACCCGCGCAAGCTCAGCGCTGCGGATATCGAGAAGATCTACCGAGCGGCGTACTGATCATCGCGGTCACGGTGCGCGCACGGAAACTTGAGGTATACAATGCGCGCCATCGTGATTTAGCTCAGAAAAGGTGCGTCATGCAGCCCTTCGTAATTGCTCCGTCGATTCTCTCCGCCGACTTCGCCCGCCTCGGCGAGGAAGTGGACAACGTTCTGGCCGCCGGTGCCGACTTCGTCCACTTCGATGTCATGGACAACCACTACGTGCCGAACCTGACCATTGGCCCGATGGTTTGCGCGGCATTGCGCAAGTACGGCATCACCGCGCCGATCGACGCGCACCTGATGGTCAGCCCGGTGGATCGCATCGTTGGCGACTTCATCGAGGCCGGCGCGACCTACATCACCTTCCACCCGGAAGCCACGCTGCACGTCGATCGTTCGCTGCAACTGATCCGTGAAGGCGGCTGCAAATCCGGGCTGGTGTTCAACCCGGCGACCCCGCTGGACGTGCTCAAGTACGTGATCGACAAGGTCGACATGGTCTTGCTGATGAGCGTCAACCCGGGCTTCGGCGGGCAGAAGTTCATCCCCGGCACCCTCGATAAACTGCGCGAAGCGCGGGCGATCATCGATGCCTCGGGCCGCGACATCCGTCTGGAAATCGACGGCGGCGTCAACGTCAACAATATCCGTGAAATCGCCGCGGCCGGTGCGGACACCTTCGTCGCCGGTTCGGCGATCTTCAATGCGCCGAACTATCAGGAAGTCATCGACAAGATGCGTTCCGAACTGGCGCTGGCGCGCCCATGAGCGGTTTTGAGCAGCTGTTCCCGGGGCAACTGCCACGGTTGGTGATGTTCGATCTGGATGGCACGTTGATCGACTCGGTTCCCGACCTGGCGGCCGCGGTGGACACCATGCTGCTCTCCCTCGGCCGCAAGCCTGCCGGCATCGAGGCGGTGCGCGAGTGGGTCGGCAACGGCGCACCGGTGCTGGTGCGCCGGGCGCTGGCCGGTGGCATCGATCATTCGGCGGTGGACGACGTCGAGGCCGAGCACGCGCTGGAAGTGTTTATGGAAGCCTACGGCGCGAGTCATGAGCTGACCGTGGTCTATCCCGGCGTGCGCGACACCCTCAAGTGGTTGCACAAGCAGGGCGTGGCCATGGCGCTGATCACCAACAAGCCGGAGCGTTTCGTCGCACCGCTGCTGGATCAGATGAAGATCGGCCGCTACTTCAAATGGATCATCGGCGGCGACACCCTGCCGCAGAAGAAGCCTGATCCGGCCGCGCTGTTCTTCGTGATGAAAATGGCCAACATTCCTGCCTCGCAATCGCTGTTCGTCGGCGACTCGCGCAGTGACGTGCAGGCGGCGAAAGCGGCGGGGGTCAAGTGTGTGGCGCTGAGCTACGGCTATAACCACGGTCGACCGATTGCCGAGGAATCCCCGGCACTGGTGATCGACGATCTGCGCAAGCTAATTCCCGGTTGCCTCGGTACTGCCGCTGAGATAACGTTGCCCGACGCTTCTCAATCCCATTCTGGAAACGCCATCGTGGTGGTCACCCGCAAACTCTGGATGAAAGTCATCAAGGCCCTGGCCCGCTGGCGTTGGCGCGCCTGACTGGTTCCTGGCCGGCTTGCCGGCGCGTTTGCATACCTGACTGTTAGCACCTCACACCACGAGGCACCTCATGATCCGCGAAGAATTCCTGCGCTTGGCCGCTGACGGCTACAACCGCATTCCGTTGGCCTGCGAAACCCTGGCCGACTTCGACACGCCGCTGTCGATCTACCTGAAACTGGCCGACCAGCCCAACTCCTATCTGCTCGAATCGGTGCAGGGTGGCGAGAAATGGGGCCGTTACTCGATCATCGGCCTGCCGTGCCGCACCGTGTTGCGGGTGCACGACCATCACGTGAGCATCACCGTCGATGGCGTCGAGACCGAAAGCCATGACGTCGAAGACCCGCTGGCCTTCGTCGAAACCTTCAAGGCCCGCTACAACGTGCCGACCATCGCCGGTCTGCCGCGTTTCAACGGTGGTCTGGTCGGCTACTTCGGTTACGACTGCGTGCGCTATGTCGAGAAACGTCTGGGCAAATGCCCGAACCCGGATCCACTGGGCGTGCCGGACATTCTGCTGATGGTCTCTGATGCGGTGGTGGTGTTCGACAACCTCGCCGGCAAGATGCACGCGATTGTCCTCGCTGACCCGGCGCAAGCCGATGCTTACGAGCAGGGGCAGGCGCAATTGCAGGAACTGCTGGAGAAACTGCGCCAGCCGATCACCCCGCGCCGTGGCCTGGATTTCAGCAAGCAACAAGCGGCTGATCCGGTGTTTCGCTCCAGTTTCACCCAGAGCGACTACGAAAAAGCCGTCGACACCATCAAGGAATACATCCTCGCGGGCGACTGCATGCAGGTCGTGCCGTCGCAACGCATGTCGATCGACTTCAAGGCGGCGCCGATCGATCTGTATCGTGCCCTGCGTTGCTTCAACCCGACGCCGTACATGTACTTCTTCAACTTCGGCGACTTCCACGTCGTCGGCAGCTCGCCGGAAGTGCTGGTGCGGGTCGAAGACAACCTGATCACCGTGCGCCCGATTGCCGGCACCCGCCCGCGTGGCGCCACCGAAGAAGCGGATCTGGCGCTGGAAGAAGACCTGCTGTCGGACGACAAAGAGATCGCCGAGCACTTGATGCTGATCGACCTGGGTCGTAACGACACTGGCCGGGTTTCGGAAATCGGTTCGGTGAAGCTCACCGAGAAAATGGTCATCGAGCGTTATTCCAACGTGATGCATATCGTCTCCAACGTCACCGGCCAGTTGAAGGCCGGGCTGACCGCGATGGACGCGCTGCGGGCGATTCTGCCGGCGGGCACCTTGTCCGGCGCACCGAAGATCCGTGCGATGGAAATCATCGACGAACTGGAGCCGGTCAAGCGTGGCGTGTATGGCGGTGCGGTCGGTTACTTTGCCTGGAACGGCAACATGGACACCGCGATTGCGATTCGTACCGCGGTGATCAAGAACGGCGAACTGCACGTGCAGGCCGGTGGCGGCATCGTTGCCGACTCGGTGCCGGCGCTGGAATGGGAAGAAACCCTGAACAAGCGCCGCGCGATGTTCCGTGCCGTGGCATTGGCCGAGCAGACCCCGGAAAGCTGAGTTCGCACAATTCCCCCGTGTGGGAGCGGGCTTGCTCGCGAATGCGGCCTGACATTCAACAATGATGTCGACTGATACACCGCTTTCGCGAGCAAGCCCGCTCCCACATTGTGTTGTGATCAGCCATAAAAAAACGCGGCGCCTGTGAGGGCGCCGCGTTTTTTATGCCAGCAGATCAGAAATCGAGGCTGACCCCGACGTTCACCCCCTGCTGGGTAAAGTCATCATCCTTGCGCACGTTGTAGCTGGCGCGCAACGCCAGGTCCTGCGTGAGCTTGTGGCTCACGCCCAGGTTCAGGCGATTGAGGTTGGTCTGCGGCTCGTAGCCTTCGAGGGTAAAGCGATTACCTGGCAGGCTGTTGAGGTTGATTGTCAGATCCTGGCGGTCGTCGTTGTACTCACGCTCGTGAGCGAATTCGCCGAACACTTCGGTCTGCGCGGTGATCTGGTACTTGCCTTGAATACCCAGGCCCAGACGCCGCGAGTTGCGTGACTGGTCATCGAAGGTCAGCGCTGTGGCGTCCGCGCCTTTTTCCGAATAACCATCGACTTCAGTCTTGCCGAAGTCGGCGCTGACAAACGGCGACAGGTGCCACGGACTGCTGGCCTGCTGCGCAATGTCGTAGCCGATGCGGCCGCTGATCGCCAGTACATAGCCGTCGGTGTCGCCTTTCTCCCCGCGCTCGTTGACCCCGAGCTGGAATTTACGCTTGAGGCTGTCGTAGTCGAGTTTCCCGGCGGTCATCGCCAGGTCGCCCCACCAGCGATCTTGCTGGTACTGGGCGAACGCGGTGCCCATGTAGGAGTTGAGTTTGTATTCGGAGTCAGCGTCGCCGGCTTCGAGTTTCTGGTGGTAGAGACCCGCGGCCAGACCGACCCGCCAGGCTTCGTTGACGCGATAGCTGCCGCCGATGTTCAGGTTATAGCCATTGCCATCGGCACTGGCTGCGCTGTGCTGGCTGTCGAAATCCTGATGTTGGCCGCCACCGGCGACAATCGCCCGCCATTGGCCGATGCCCTGCCAGTTTTCCCAGTCGGCCAGCCATTGATTGCGCAATTCGTCCTGGTGCGCGCGCAAGGCGCCTTGAGCCATTTCCGGCAGCAGGGTCAGTTCCCACGGGGCGGCCAGCAGCGAGTAGGCGTAATCGGCGATCAGGCGCTGGCCGGCTTCGGTCGGGTGCACCGAGTCGTTGTAGATCAATTTGTACGGATCCGGCGTGGCGCTGTTGATGCCGTATCGGGCGTTCTCGGTGCAGCTGTTGCCGCTGAAGCAGGTGGCGGTCAGGTTCTGGTCGGTGGCGAGACCGAACTGCGCCGGGTTGGCGAACACTTCCTTGAGCAGCACTGGAATGTTCAGCGGGATGATTTCAGCGTTGATGCCCTGCAACTGGCTGACCAGTTCGGTGTTGAACTGCGCGCTGAGCTGGGAGGTGAAACCCTGCAGCGGCGAGCCGTTGATCGCCGGGGTCAGGCCGATGTCCGGCAGTAGCCAGACCATGATGTATTTGGCTCCGGCGCCTTGCAGTGTGCGTACGCTGTCGGCCAGGCGATCGGCTGCCGAGCTGGCCTGATCGAGGCTGAGCACGCGACCTTGCAGGAAGTCGTTGCCGCCACCGGACAGGTAATACAGCGCGTTCGGATCGGCACGGAAGCCGTTCGACGGCAGGTAACCGGCGCGGGTGCGTTCACCGGTGGCCGACTCCGTGGTGATCGAGTCGAGAATCTGGTCAGTGCGATAGCCGCCGACCGCCCAGTTGTTGCCATCGGGCAGACCTTCGCTGGCGCGTACCGCCGAGGATGAAGAGGCGGTCTGGTTCGGATTGAAACCCAGCTTGCCGCCAATGATCTGGGTGGCATTAAGATCTCGGTTTTCCCCGGTTCCATCCTTGTACAGCGGGCCGGTGCGGTTGGTGTAGCGCTGGGTGGCGCCGGCAGGGCCGCCCGGGTCGCTGAAGGTCCCGGCATCGTTCAGACTGTCGCCGAACACGATGAAGTTGGAATAGGGCGCGGGTGCTGCGTAAGCCTGGGCGCAAGCCATGGCGAGCAGGCATCCGGCAAGCGGTACGAACAACGTCTGTTTGATCATGAGCAAGTCCGTTTATTTATTGTTGTAGTGAACAAAACGACAGTACCAAAAACTTCCGGCCTTTTGCCATCGGTCGCGAACACCCCTGTTGTTTTGCCCCCCGTCAGCCCCGCCATATTGCACGCTCTGCCCAGCTAAGTTACTGTGCCGGAACGTATGAACGAGACCTTCCCCGTGTTGATCGTCAGCAAACTTCTGGATCAAGTCATCAAGGCACACGCCCGTTGGCGTTGGCGCGCCTGAATCTTTTCTGCCGGCCCGGCCGGATCTGTATCGCTTTGCCTTCCTTGCCCGTTTGAAATACCGCTGTGCCGACGCCACCTGTGCGTCCGACATCGTGCAGCGCCCTGCGGGCAAGTCATTCGAAGGCTGTCTCCAAGTCAGAATTCAAGAGGTTCGAAACGCCATGTTGCTGATGATCGACAACTACGACTCCTTTACTTACAACGTTGTGCAATACCTCGGCGAGCTGGGTGCCGAGGTCAAGGTCGTGCGCAACGACGAACTGACCATCGCTGAAATCGAAGCGCTCAACCCGGAGCGCATCGTGGTCTCGCCAGGCCCATGCACGCCGACTGAAGCCGGCATTTCCATCGAAGCCATCAAACATTTCGCCGGCAAACTGCCGATCCTTGGCGTCTGCCTGGGCCATCAGTCCATCGGTCAGGCCTTCGGCGGCGATGTCGTGCGTGCCCGTCAGGTAATGCACGGTAAGACTAGCCCGGTATTCCACGAGGACAAGGGCGTTTTTGCCGGCCTGAATCATCCGCTGACGGTTACCCGCTACCACTCGCTGATCGTCAAACACGATACTTTGCCCGAGTGCCTGGAGCTGACCGCGTGGACGCAGCACGACGACGGCTCGGTCGATGAAATCATGGGCCTGCGTCACAAGACCCTGAACATTGAGGGCGTACAGTTCCACCCTGAATCGATCCTGACTGAACAGGGCCATGAACTGTTTGCCAACTTCCTCAAACAAACCGGCGGCACGCGCTAAGGACTTCCATGAACATCAAGACAGCCCTGAGCCGTATCGTCGAACACCTCGACCTCAGCACCGAAGAAATGCGCGACGTGATGCGCGAAATCATGACCGGTCAATGCACCGAGGCGCAGATTGGCGCGTTCATGATGGCGATGCGCATGAAGAGCGAGAGCATCGACGAAATCGTCGGCGCGGTTTCCGTGATGCGTGAGCTGGCCGATCAGGTCGAACTCAAGACCCTCGACGGCGTGGTCGATGTGGTCGGCACCGGCGGTGACGGTGCGAACATTTTCAACGTATCGACGGCGTCCGCGTTCGTCGTCGCGGCGGCGGGTTGCACCGTGGCCAAGCACGGTAACCGTGCAGTGTCGGGCAAAAGCGGCAGCGCCGACCTGCTGGAAGCAGCCGGCATCTACCTGAACCTGACGCCGGTACAGGTCGCCCGCTGCATCGATAACGTCGGCATCGGTTTCATGTTTGCCCAAACCCACCACAAAGCCATGAAGTACGCCGCCGGCCCGCGCCGCGATCTCGGCCTGCGTACGCTGTTCAACATGCTCGGCCCGCTTACGAATCCGGCCGGTGTCAAACATCAGGTGGTGGGCGTGTTTACCCCTGCGCTGTGTCGGCCATTGGCCGAAGTCTTGCAGCGCCTGGGCAGCAAGCACGTACTGGTGGTGCATTCGAAGGACGGTCTGGACGAGTTCAGTCTCGCCGCGCCGACCTTCGTCGCTGAACTGAAGAACAACGAAATCACCGAATATTGGGTCGAGCCGGAAGATCTGGGCATGAAGAGCCAGAGCCTGCACGGTCTGTCGGTCGAAGGCCCGGAAGCTTCGCTGGCGCTGATCCGCGATGCGTTGGGCAAGCGCAAGACCGAAAACGGCCAGAAGGCTGCCGAAATGATTGTGCTCAATGCCGGTGCGGCGCTGTACGCGGCTGACCTGGCGACCAGTCTCAAAGAAGGCGTGGCACTTGCGCACGATGCTCTGCACACCGGTCTTGCTCGGGAAAAACTCGAGGAGTTGGGTGCCTTTACCGCGGTATTCAAAGTGGAGAATGAGGGATGAGTGTACCGACGGTTCTGGAAAACATTCTGGCGCGCAAAGTCCAGGAAGTCGCCGAGCGCAGCGCTCGCGTCAGCCTGAGCGAGCTGGAAAGTCTGGCCAAGGCGGCCGATGCACCCCGTGGTTTTGCCCAGGCCCTGCTGGCGCAGGCCAAGACGAAGCAACCGGCGGTGATCGCCGAAATCAAAAAGGCTTCGCCGAGCAAAGGCGTGATCCGCGAAAACTTCGTGCCTGCCGATATCGCCAAGAGCTACGAGAAGGGCGGGGCGACCTGTCTTTCCGTGCTGACCGATATCGACTACTTCCAGGGCGCTGATCTCTACCTGCAACAGGCCCGCGCCGCGTGCAAATTGCCGGTGATCCGCAAGGACTTCATGATCGATCCGTACCAGATCGTCGAAGCCCGTGCGCTGGGCGCCGACTGCGTGCTGCTAATCGTCTCCGCACTGGACGACGTGAAAATGGCCGAGCTGGCCTCGGTTGCCAAAGGCGTCGGTCTCGATGTGCTGGTGGAAGTACATGATGGCGATGAGCTGGAACGCGCATTGAAAACCCTCGACACGCCGCTGGTCGGGGTCAACAACCGTAACCTGCACACCTTCGACGTCAGCCTGGAAACCACCCTCGACCTGCTGCCGCGCATCCCGCGTGATCGCCTGGTGATCACCGAGAGCGGCATTCTCAACCGTGCCGATGTCGAGCTGATGGAAATCAGCGACGTCTACGCATTCCTGGTCGGAGAAGCGTTCATGCGCGCGGAAAGCCCGGGTGTTGAATTGCAGCGCCTGTTCTTCCCGGAGCGTGGTGTGCCGGTCAGTGGTTCGACCCTCGACTGATCATGTCTTTGCAGGCGCCCGCGTCCCCTGTGGGAGCGGGCTTGCCCGCGAAGAGGCCAGTCAATTCCCTACAGATTCCAGATCTGCCGGAGTTCGTCATGTCGCTGCCAGTCCCTCTCCCCATCGAAGCCGGCCTGCAAGCCGAACAAGACCTGTTGGCCTCGATCTGTGCCGGCGATGCCGAATTCGGCCTGCTGTTCTGGCAACCCAGTGATCGCGCCTTGGTCATGCCGCGTCGCCTCAATCGTCTGCCCGGTTTCGAGCATGCCTGCGAAGTCTCCGCTGCTGCCGGTTGGCCGGTATTGCTGCGGGAAACCGGTGGCGAACCGGTCCCGCAATCCGCTTCAACCATTAACATCGCGTTGGTCTACGCCCCGCCCCGCAGCGAGGGTGATTTGAACCGCATCGAAACCGGCTACCGGCGTCTGTGCGATCCGATCTGCGAGTTGCTGGATGAGTTGGGCGGCACGTCGTCGTTGGGCGAAATCGCCGGCGCGTTCTGCGACGGTCGCTTCAACGTCAATCTCGATGGCCGCAAGATGGTCGGCACCGCTCAGCGCTGGCGCCAGAGTCAGGGTGGTCAGCGTCCGGTAGGGTTGGTGCATGGGGCGATGCTGATGGATAACGAGCGCGAGTCGATGGTCGCGGCGGTCAATCGCTTCAACGAGGCTTGCGGTCTGGAGCAGCGGGTACGGGCCGAAAGCCACATCGCCCTGCATGAGAAGTTCGTCGCGCCAACGGCTTTGGCGCGTCTTGATGAGCTGTTTCGACTGATGCTGGCGCAGGTCTACAGCGCCTGAGTAGCGCGCTTAGCGCGTGCCGAAGACCACCATGGTCTTGCCTTTCACATCGACCAGGTTGCGTTCTTCAAGATCCTTGAGCACGCGACCGACCATCTCCCGCGAACAACCGACAATCCGCCCGATTTCCTGACGCGTCACCTTGATCTGCATGCCGTCCGGGTGGGTCATCGCGTCAGGTTGCTTGCACAACTCCAGCAGGCAACGGGCCACGCGACCGGTGACATCGAAGAACGCCAGGTCGCCGACCTTGCGCGTGGTATTGCGCAGGCGTTGTGCGATTTGTCCGCTGAGAACGTAAAGAATGTCTGGATCCTGCTGCGACAATTCGCGGAACTTCACGTAGCTGATTTCGGCGATTTCACATTCAACCTTGGCCCGCACCCAGGCACTGCGCTCCTGCTCCTGACCCGCTTGTTCGAACAGGCCCAGCTCGCCGAAGAAATCCCCGGCGTTGAGGTAGGCGATGATCATTTCGCGACCGTCGTCATCTTCGATGAGGATCGTCACCGAACCCTTGATGATGAAGTACAGCGTGTCCGAGCGATCGCCGGCGCAGATGATGTTGCTCTTGGCCGCATGGCGACGGCGCTGACAATGCATCAACAGCTTGTCGAGGTTCTTGATTTTGGGTGTGGGGGTAATAGCAACCATGGTTGTATCCCGAAAAGACTGCACGGTGATGTTTGATTTTTTATGAGGCGCTGAAGGCGGTCGCTACACAGGCTGACAATTGGCGCCAGCGAATTGGCGCCAGCTTACCAGACACTTCGTCGAAAATTCGAGAAATTACCTACACCGCAGAGGCATCCGTCCTAGGAACGCCAGGCGCTGTCAGAGCAAGGGCCTGTGCTAAGCTGGCGACCCTTTTTTCTACAGTGGAGTCTTGGCGATGAAGGCACGCATCCAATGGGCTGGCGAAGCCATGTTCCTCGGCGAATCCGGTAGCGGTCATGTCGTGGTCATGGACGGTCCGCCGGACGCCGGTGGTCGTAATCTGGGTGTTCGCCCGATGGAAATGCTCCTGCTGGGCGTTGGCGGTTGCAGCAACTTCGACGTGGTCAGCATCCTGAAGAAGTCGCGTCAGGCGGTTGAAAGCTGCGAAGCGTTCCTCGAAGCCGAGCGCGCGACCGAAGATCCGAAGGTGTTCACCAAGATCCACATGCACTTCGTGGTCAAGGGCCGGGGCCTGAAAGAAGCCCAGGTCAAGCGCGCCATCGAACTGTCTGCCGAGAAGTATTGCTCGGCCTCGATCATGCTCGGCGCGGCCGGCGTGGCGATCACTCACGATTATGAAATCGTCGAACTCGGCTGAGCCGACATTCAACTATCATAAAAGCAGTGCAGACTCTGGCGATCCCTCGCTGACGTCTGCATAATGCGCCACTTTTTTCAGGGCAGTGATCGGTCAGCCGACGGGTCATCCGCCTGAACAGATAACCAAAATCGCCATCGCGAAGAGGTGTTAACCGTCCTACGCAGGTGCGTTGTTCGCACTTGACGGGCATGCTTGATCACGCGGCCGGGCCGCATACATAGAGAGTTTTTAACGGTGAAAAGCAAACTCAAGCTCCACGGGTTCAATAACCTGACAAAGACCTTGAGCTTCAACATCTATGACATCTGCTACGCGGAAACCCCGCAAGACCAGCAGGCTTACGTCGAGTACATCAATCAAGAGTACAACGCCGAACGCCTGACGCAGATCCTCACGGAAGTTGTCGAAATCATTGGTGCCAACATTCTGAACATTGCCAGTCAGAATTATGAGCCTCAGGGTGCCAGCGTCACGATTCTGATCTCGGAAGAGCCGGTGACCCCGACTGACAGCCAGATCGAAGAGTCCCCGGGTCCATTGCCCGAAATCATCCTTGCCCACCTCGACAAGAGTCACATCACGGTGCATACCTATCCGGAAATCCATCCGGACGCCGGTATCGCGACGTTCCGTGTGGACATCGACGTGTCGACCTGTGGTGTCATTTCACCGCTTAAAGCGCTCAACTTCCTCATTCACCAGTTCGATTCGGACATCGTGACCGTGGATTACCGTGTGCGCGGCTTCACCCGTGACGTTGAAGGCAACAAGCACTTCATCGACCACGAGATCAACTCGATCCAGAACTACCTTTCCGAAGACACTCGCGACGCGTACCAGATGACCGACGTGAACGTGTACCAGGAAAACCTGTTCCACACGAAAATGCTGCTGAAGAACTTCGAACTGGACAACTACCTGTTCGGCGACGCCACCAGCAATCTGTCGTCCGAGCAGCGCGCTCAGGTGACCGAGCGTGTGAAACACGAAATGCTGGAAATCTTCTACGCGCGCAACATGCCGGCGTAAGATTCCCGGGCACAAAAAAGGCGACTACCGTGCGGTAGTCGCCTTTTTTATTGCCGAAAACAGAACCCTGTGGGAGCGAGCTTGCTCGCGAAGAGGCCCTTTGTAGCAATACAGATCTCAAATCCGATAAGTACTCTTGGTCATCACCTTCGCCAGCAGGCTCATTCCGAACTTCACCGGCGCCGGAAAGCGGAAACCACCCGCATCCAGTGCACTCTCCGCATGATGTTCTTCATCAATGCGCATCTGCTCCAGAATCGCCCGGGACTTCTCGTCCTCGGCCGGTAATTGCTCCAGGTGTTCGTTCAAGTGCTTGCACACCTGATGCTCAGTGGCCGCGACGAAACCGAGGCTGACCTTGTCACTGATCAGGCCGGCCACAGCGCCGATGCCGAACGACATCCCGTAGAACAACGGATTGAGCACGCTGGTATGGCTGCCCAGTTGATGGATGCGCTGTTCGCACCACACCAGATGGTCGATTTCTTCTTCGGCGGCGTGTTCCATGGCGGCACGTACCTGCGGCAACTTGGCGGTCAGCGCCTGCCCCTGATACAGCGCCTGGGCGCAGACTTCACCGGTGTGGTTGATGCGCATCAGGCCAGCGACGTGGCGGGTGTCTTCGTCGCTCATCTGCACATCCGGCTGCACGATGGCGGGTGACGGGCGGTACGGCTGGCCACTGAAGGGCAGCAGGGTGCGCATCGCGGCATCGGCTTGCAGCAGAAGACGGTCAATCGGCGAGTAGTGACGTTGGGTAGTCATGCTGACCTCCGGGAAAAATCTCGACGGCCAGTTTAACCGAATCGGCCGGGGAAGGTTTGCGCTGGGTCATTTGCCATGCGGAGAGCACGGTGGTGTTTTTGTGGGAGCGGGCTTGCTCGCGAAGACGTCAGCACATTCAAAGTATCAGTGCCAGACAATCCGCTTTCGCGAGCAAGCCCGCTCCCACAGGGGCTGATGCAGTGAATCAGCCCGGTGGCCAGTTCATCTGACGCTGACCGAGTACGTGCATATGAATGTGATAGACGGTCTGCCCACCTTGTTCATTGCAGTTCATCACGACCCGGAAGCCTTCCTCGCAGCCCAGCTCCAGTGCCAGACGCTGGGCAGTGAACAGGATGTGCCCGGCCAGTGCCTTGTCGTCTTCGGTCAGGTCATTGAGGGTACGCACCGGTTTCTTCGGGATCACCAGAAAATGCACCGGTGCCTGAGGAGCGATGTCGTGGAACGCCAGAACCTGGTCGTCCTCGTAAATGATCTTGGCCGGGATCTCCCGGTTGATGATCTTGGTGAACAGAGTATCCACTGCTGTTTTCTCCGTTGTGTGGGCTGGCCTGAGTGTACGCATGGGGAATGCCCCCGCCCAGTGTTTTGCCGTAGGACAGTTCAGCGCGGGCAGTAAGCCTTGTTGACCATGCCGACGAGGGTGCGATTGAGCCAGCGCGAGCCGAGGCGTGGCAGGAAGGCGAACCAGCGATTGCGCCTCCCGGGAATGATGATGGCGCGGTTTTTCTCCAGCGCCCGTACGGTGTACAGCGCGACTTCCTCGGGACTCATCAGCAGTTTGCTGTCCTTGAGTTTGTCGCTGTTGAGCTGCGCCGTGCGGAAAAATGCAGTGCGGGTCGGGCCGGGGCAAAGCACCGAAACCTTGACCGCGCTCTGTTTGAGCTCCACTCGCAGGGCTTCGGAGAAGTGCAATACGTAGGCTTTGCTGGCGTAATAAGTGCTCATCCACGGACCGGGATTGAACGCCGCCACCGAGGCGACGTTGAGAATCTGCCCGCCGCCCTGCAGCGCCATGCTGTTGCCGATGGCGTGGCACAGGCGGGTGAGGGCGAGGATGTTGACTTCGATCAGGTCCTGCTCGGTCATCCAGTCCTGGGCGAGGAATGGGCCGCAGGTGCCGATGCCAGCGCAATTGACCAGCAGATCGATCTGCCGGTCGCCTTCTTCCAGTTCCAGCAGGAACCCGGACAAGCGCAATGGCTCGCCGAGGTCGCAGGCGCGGAACAACACCTCCACGCCAAAGCGCTGGGTCAGTTCGATCGCGATACTTTCCAGCTGATCACGCTGGCGAGCCACCAGAATCAGGCTGCGGCCGCGCCGGGCCAGAGCTTCAGCCAGGGCCAGGCCGATGCCGCTGGAGGCGCCAGTGATCAGTGCGTAACGGGTCATGCAATTCTCCATCGCAACAGCTCCGCGCCAGCGACGCAGGTGTCACGGCGGGGAGCGCTGTTCATTCTTTCGCAGAGTCTACAGGGGCCGGGGCCGCTTCGGCTGCATCGTCCACGGAATTCGCCGGTTCAGTCTCGACCTCGACTTCATCGGTGGTGACCGAGCCGCTCTCGTAGCTGCTCTCAAGGTTGCTTTCGTATTCCTGCTGAATGGCCGAGATGCCGCCGAGCATGCCGCCGGCAAATACCAGAGCGAAGAACACGATCCACAACGAGCACAACACTTTGACCGCGGTACTGTTGGGCGGCGGCGGCGGGCCGTAGCGGTTGGCGCCAGTGTTGCCCGGTACGACCATGATCACCAGCGGGAAGAAGCTGCCCACGAACGGCACCAGGTTCAGCAGCCACAGCCAGCCGGACCAGCCGATGTCGTGCAGGCGCTGCACGCTGAACAGGATGCTGACAATGATGAAACCGAGGAACAGAAAGAACGCGAATATCCCGCCGATGATCAGACCGGTGGTGGAGTCGCCACTGACCAGTCCGAGCGCGAGCAGAGCGAATATGCCAACGATCGGCAGGGTTACCAGGCTCAGTACCATCGTCCAGGCCAAAAACCGCAGGCGACCGATCCGGCCTTCAACGCTGAAAGGCTTGAGCACAGCGAAGGCCGGCAGGTTCTCGCCAACGTCGGCGCGTGGTGGTGCGTAGGGGGAGGCTGGTTCTGCAATGACGGGCTGATGTTCGTGCACGTCCGCCAGATTCAGCTCGATTGCCGTTTCCGCCTCGATCCGCGCGTCGATCCCGGTTTTGCTCAGTGCTTGCAGATACGTCTGCGCATCACTGTGAGTCAGGTCGCGCTTGAGGGCGACGGTGCTGCCGTTGAACAGGCGCTCGATGGCAGCGACATCGCTTTTGAACAGGGCCGCCAGATTGAGCTTGGCGGTGGTGAGATCGACGCCGGGCTGCAGAGCACCGTCGAAAACGATCTTGTAACGAGGTTCGCTCATGGTCGGGGCATCCTTGTCGCGAATCAATTGAAAGGCAGCAAGTGTAAGGCCAGTCGGTCGATCACTGGCCTGATTTTTCTCGGCGCGGCCAGTGTTTGGGCAATTGCGCCGCGCGTTCCAGCGCCTGACGATATTCCGCGTCGAGCCGGGCGATCAACTGATCCACACTCGGCAAGTCGTCAATCTGGCCCACGCCCTGGCCGGCGGACCATACGGTCTTCCAGGCCTTGGCTTCGTCGTTGATCGGTTTGAGCTTGTCGCCGAAATTGACCTCGCCCTTGCCTTGCAGCGCGGCCATGTCAAAACCTGCCGCCTCCAGGCTTTGGCGCATGAAGCTGGCCGGTACGCCAGAGACGGCAGGAGTATGAATGATGTCCGCCGCTTTGGCCGTCAGCAGCATGTCCTTGTAGGCGTCAGGCGCATGACTTTCGGTGGTGCCGATAAATCGCGTACCGAAGTAGGCCAGATCCGCGCCGAGCAGTTGTGCGGCCAGGATCTCATGGCCGTGGTTCAGACATCCTGCAAGCAGCAGGGTTTTATCGAAGAACTCGCGGATCTCGGCGATCAGCGCAAACGGGCTCCAGGTCCCGGCATGGCCCCCGGCGCCCGCCGCAACGGCGATCAATCCGTCGACTCCGGCTTCGGCGGCCTTCTCGGCATGCCGGCGCGTGGTCACATCGTGGAACACCAGACCGCCGTAGCTGTGCACGGCATCGACCAGTTCCTTCACCGCACCGAGGCTGGTGATGACAATCGGCACCTTATGTTCGACGCAGATGTCCAGGTCCGCCTGCAGGCGCGGATTGCTGTTGTGAACGATCAGGTTCACGGCATACGGCGCCGGGTTGTCCAGCGTCGCCAGTCCCGCTTCGATCTCCTCCAGCCAGGCCTTGAAACCGCTGCTTTCACGTTGGTTCAGCGCCGGGAAACTGCCGACCACGCCGTTACGGCAGCAGGCGAGCACCAGCTCCGGGTTGGAGATCAGGAACATCGGCGCTGCCACTACCGGCAGGCGCAGACGTTGTTCGAGCAGAGCGGGCAGCGACATTGGAAATCCCCCGAGGTGTTATGCCTGTATAGAAGTTAGAACGGCTTGACCACGACCAGAATTACGATAGCCAGCAATATCAGAACCGGCACTTCATTGAACCAGCGATAAAAGACATGGCTGCGGGTGTTCTCGCCACGGGCGAAGCGTTTTACCTGCGCACCGCACATGTGGTGGTAACCGATCAGCAAGACCACCAGGGTCAGCTTGGCGTGAATCCAGCCGCCCATGCTGAAGATGCCCGGATTGAGGTAGATCAGCCAGCCGCCGAAGATCAGCGTGGCGATCATCGCCGGGCCCATGATGCCGCGATACAGCTTGCGCTCCATGACGCTGAAGCGTTCCTTGCTGATCGCGTCTTCACTTTGCGCGTGATAAACGAACAGCCGGGGGAGATAGAACAGCCCGGCAAACCAGCACACGACACTGACGATGTGAAACGCTTTGATCCACAGATAGAGCATTTTTAGTTATTCCCAGGTTCACGGTAGCCGGGATAGTAGAGGCTTGAGCGTCCGCACGTCACCTTGATGGTTGTCGCAGGGGCGCGCGGCCCCTATTATCGACGGCTTTCCAGTGGGTTCGTTGAGGGCAGGTTTATGGTCAAGGTCGGTATCGTCGGCGGCACGGGTTACACCGGTGTCGAACTGCTGCGTCTGTTGGCACAGCATCCGCAGGCAGAAGTGGTGGTGATCACTTCCCGATCCGAGGCCGGTCTGGCCGTGGCTGACATGTACCCGAACCTGCGTGGCCACTATGACGGTCTGGCGTTCAGCGTTCCCGATATCAAGACCCTTGGCGCTTGTGATGTGGTGTTCTTCGCCACCCCGCACGGCGTTGCCCATGCCTTGGCCGGTGAACTGCTGGCGGCGGGCACCAAGGTCATCGACCTGTCAGCGGACTTCCGTCTGCAGGACGCTGAAGAATGGGCCAAGTGGTACGGCCAGCCACACGGTGCGCCGGAATTGCTGGACGAGGCGGTCTACGGTCTGCCGGAAGTCAATCGCGAGCAGATCAAGAAGGCTCGTCTGATCGCCGTTCCCGGCTGCTATCCAACCGCTACGCAGTTGGGTTTCCTGCCGCTGCTTGAGGCGGGTCTGGCTGACACTTCACGTCTGATCGCTGACTGCAAATCCGGCGTCAGCGGTGCCGGTCGCGGCGCGTCTGTAGGCTCGCTGTACTCCGAGACGTCGGAAAGCATGAAGGCTTACGCGGTGAAAGGTCACCGTCATCTGCCGGAAATTCGCCAGGGTCTGCGTCGCGCTGCCGGTAAGGACGTTGGTCTGACCTTTGTGCCGCACCTGACGCCGATGATCCGTGGTATTCACTCCACGCTCTATGCGACCGTGGTCGATCGCTCGGTGGATCTGCAGGCGCTGTTTGAAAAGCGTTATGCCAACGAGCCGTTTGTCGATGTGATGCCGGCTGGCAGCCATCCGGAAACCCGCAGCGTGCGCGGCGCAAACGTCTGCCGCATTGCAGTGCATCGTCCGCAGGATGGTGATCTGGTGGTGGTGCTGTCGGTGATCGACAATCTGGTCAAAGGCGCGTCGGGTCAGGCGGTGCAGAACATGAATATCCTGTTTGGCCTGGATGAGCGCTTCGGCCTGTCCCACGCCGGCATGCTGCCGTAACACTTTCGGCAACACAGCAAAAAGGCCCGTCAAACGGGCCTTTTTGCATTCTGGGAAGTTGGTCGGGTTTATTGATATACCGTAACAATAGTTGACCGATTTTCTAGGACAAGCGGATAATGCGCGTCATCACGCATTATGGCGGCGTAACGCCGGGAGATAGTCAGCATGAGCGTCGAATCCTTCACCCCCACGGCTTTGCAATTCACCCAAGGTGCTGCGCACAAGGTGAAGAGCCTGGTCGATGAAGAGGGGAATGATCGCTTGAAGCTGCGCGTATTCGTTACGGGCGGCGGTTGTTCGGGGTTTCAGTACGGCTTCACCTTCGATGAGGATGTGGCCGAGGACGACACCATCGTCGAGCGCGAAGGCGTGAGTCTGGTGGTCGATCCGATGAGTTTCCAGTACCTGGCGGGTGCCGAAGTGGACTACCAGGAAGGTCTGGAAGGTTCGCGCTTTGTGATCAAGAACCCGAACGCCACCACGACCTGTGGTTGCGGCTCTTCGTTCTCGATCTGATCGCACCTCGCTACACACAACAAAACGCCGCAGAGTCTTACGGTTCTGCGGCGTTTTTTGTTGCCGGCGTTTTGTTCAGTTGGGGTAGATGGCGCCGAGTACCCGCAGGCCTTTGGCCCCAGTGACGCTCGGGCGATTGGCGGCAATGCCTTCGAGGCAGCAATGGGCCAGCCAGGCGAAGGCCATTGCCTCGACCCAGTCCGGATCGACGCCATGCGTGGCGGTGCTGGCAACGGTAGCGTTTGGCAGCAGTTCGGCAAGACGTTTCATCAGCGTAGCGTTGTGAGCGCCGCCGCCGCAGACCAGCATTTCCCGGGTATCGGATTGAGCGGTTTGCAGCGACTCGACAATGGTCAGCGCCGTCAGTTCGAGCAGCGTTGCCTGGACGTTTTCAGGGGCGAAGCTCGGTAACTCTGAGAGATGGTGTTCCAGCCAAGGCAGGTTGAACACTTCCCGGCCAGTACTCTTTGGACCTTTGGTCACGAAGAACGGATCGCTGAGCAGCGCTTTCAGCAAGACTGGCTCGACAGTGCCGGTGGCTGCCCACTGACCGTTGCGATCATAGTTCTCGCCGCGTTGCTGATGAATCCAGGCATCCATCAGCACATTCCCGGGGCCGCAGTCGAAACCGGCTACAGGCCTGGTCGGCTCAATCAGACTCAGATTGCTGAAACCGCCGACATTCAAGACTGCACGGTTACCGCTACGCTCCTCGAACAAAGCTTCATGGAAAGCAGGCACCAGCGGTGCACCCTGGCCGCCAGCAGCCACATCACGGCTGCGGAAGTCACTGATCACGGTGATGCCGGTCAGTTCGGTCAGTAGTGCGGGATTGCCGATCTGCACGGTGAAGCCGCGAGCGGGCTCATGGCGAATGGTCTGACCGTGGCTGCCGATTGCGCGAATGGCTTCAGGTTTGAGTTGCTGCTGATCGAGGAGGGTGTTGATGCCCTGTGCGGCGAGTTTTACCCAGTGCTGCTGGGCGAGCGCCGAGCGGGCGATCTCGTCAGGGCCGCTGGCGCACAGGCCAAGCAGCTCGGTGCGCAGGGATTCGGGCATGGGGATGTAGTGCGTGGCGATCAGTCTGATCGCCGAGGTCTGCTCGATCAGGGCGATGTCCAGCCCGTCGAGACTGGTGCCGGACATCACGCCGATATAAAGAGCCATGGTTTAGCGCTTGCTCGAAGCCAACATGGTGGCCTTCTCTTGGTCCATACGGGCCATCAATGGCTGGCTCTGTGCAAGGAAGCGTGCACGCTCGGATTTGGCGATCGGATCAGCCATCGGCAACTTCTGGCCCAGTGGGTCGACGTGAACGCCGTTGACCTGGAACTCATAGTGCAAGTGCGGTCCGGTGGACAGGCCGGTGGTACCGATATAGCCGATTACCTGGCCCTGCTTGACGGTGCCGCCGGTTTTCACGCCTTTGGCAAAGCCTTGCATGTGGCCGTAGAGCGTACGGTAGGTGTTGCCGTGCTGAATGATCACCGTGTTGCCGTAGCCACCGCGGCGACCAGCCAGCAGCACTTTACCGTCGCCGGCAGCCTTGATTGGCGTACCGCGTGGAGCTGCGTAATCGACGCCTTTGTGGGCGCGGATCTTGTTGAGGATCGGGTGTTTGCGGCCCATGGAGAATTTAGAACTGATGCGGGCGAAGTCCACCGGGGTACGGATGAACGCCTTGCGCATGCTGTTGCCATCGGCGGTGTAATAGCTGCTGTTGCCTTGTTTATTGGTGTAACGCACGGCGGTGTAGGTCTTGCCGCGGTTGGTGAAGCGCGCAGACAGGATCGGGCCGGTGCCCACTGCCTTGCCGTTGACCACTTTCTGCTCGTAGATCACGTCGAATTCGTCACCCTGGCGGATGTCCTGCGCAAAGTCGACGTCGTAGCCGAATACGCTGGCCATATCCATGGTCAGGCTATGGGACAGGCCTGCGCGGGCAGCGGATTGTGACAGTGAGCTATTGATCACGCCGTGCACGTAAGCCGTGCGAACGGTAGGTTTAGCGGTGACGCGGTTGAACGCATAGCCCTTGTCGTTCTTGGTCAGGGTGATGGTTTCAACGTCGCTGACCTTGCTGTGCAGGCTGGTCAGTTGGCCTTGCGGGTTCAGTTCGAACTCGAGCTTCTGGCCGTGCTTGAGCTGGCTGAACTGTTTGGCTTGTTTGTCACTGGCCAGGACTTCATGCACGGCGGCGGCTGGCAGGCCGACTTTCTCGAATAATGTAGAGAGCGTATCGCCCTTTGAGA
This sequence comes from Pseudomonas sp. 14P5.3.2, assembly GCF_057799175.1. Lineage (NCBI taxonomy): Bacteria > Pseudomonadati > Pseudomonadota > Gammaproteobacteria > Pseudomonadales > Pseudomonadaceae > Pseudomonas > Pseudomonas sp. 14P5.3.2. The sequence continues at coordinate 200,477 of NZ_JBYOKU010000008.1, forward strand.
CGATGACTTCGCGATGTCCCGGGGCTTTCGGTTTTTCCCCAGCCGGAGCAGGCGCAGGTGCGGCCTCAGCGGTTTTCGGGGTGTCTTCGGTGCTGTTTTCGATTTGGGCGAAAGGTGAGGCTACTGGCTCATTTGTGGCTTGAACCGCGTCAGCAGCGTCTTGATCTTGTGTCAGTTGTTCAGCAGGACTTTCCAGTTCAAGGCTCAGGGTCGTCTTTTTGGCTTCAACATCACTGGAAGGGAATACCAGGAGCGCCAGGCTGAGAAGGGCGGCGATTCCACTTGCGGCAAGCAGGTGGGTCTTCGGGTAAAGCGGTGGCGCTTTAGACGGTTCAGTGGTCATAAGTAATTTTGACTTTGAAAAAAGATGAATTGGAAAAGATGAATGACATGATGAAGATGAAATAACTGTATAAAATATAACCAAATCATCCCCGAAGCAAGTCTACAGACAGCCTGTCTGCAGATTGGTGTCCGTGCGCCGGGCAAAACTTGTAATTGGTGCACGATCTTGTATGGTTGGTTCCCTTTGAATCTGAGCCTTGCGGGTCTGTTATGAAGTCGGTTGAAGAGCAGCTAGCGCTGATTAAACGTGGTGCGGAAGAACTATTGGTCGAGTCCGAGCTGATCGAGAAGCTCAAGCGCGGCCAGCCGCTGCGTATCAAGGCTGGTTTCGATCCAACCGCCCCGGATCTGCACTTGGGTCACACCGTGCTTATTAATAAGCTGCGCCAGTTCCAGGAATTGGGGCATCAGGTGATCTTCCTGATTGGTGACTTCACCGGGATGATCGGTGATCCAAGCGGCAAGAGCGCTACTCGTCCTCCTTTGACTCGCGAGCAGGTTTTGGAAAATGCCGAGACCTACAAGTCTCAGGTGTTCAAGATTCTGGATCCGGCGAAAACCGAAGTTGCGTTCAACTCCACCTGGATGGATCAGATGGGGCCGGCGGACTTCATTCGTCTGACTTCGCAATACACCGTCGCGCGTATGCTTGAGCGTGATGACTTCGATAAGCGTTACACCACCAACCAACCGATCGCCATTCACGAGTTTCTCTATCCTCTGGTTCAGGGTTATGACTCGGTTGCTCTGCGCGCGGATGTCGAGTTGGGCGGTACTGATCAGAAGTTCAACTTGCTGATGGGGCGTGAGCTGCAGCGTGGGTATGGCCAGGAAGCTCAGTGCATTCTGACCATGCCGCTGCTAGAAGGTCTGGATGGCGTGAAGAAGATGTCCAAGTCGTTGGGCAACTACGTCGGTATCCAGGAAGCGCCAGGTGTGATGTACGGCAAGCTGGTCTCGATCCCGGATGCGTTGATGTGGCGTTACTTTGAGCTGCTCAGTTTCCGTTCGATGGATGAGATCGAAGCCTTCCGTGCGGATGTAGAGGCTGGGGCTAACCCGCGCGATATCAAGATCAAGCTGGCAGAAGAGATTGTCGCTCGCTTCCACGGTGAGGAGGCTGCCGCCAATGCGCATCGCGCTGCTGGTAACCGTATGAAGGATGGTGAACTGCCGGATGATCTGCCGGAGATTGAGCTGGCTTCTGCTGAAGATATGCCGATTGCGGCCGTCCTTAATAAGGCAGGCCTGGTGAAGAACTCGGCGGCTGCGCGTGATCTGTTGGCTTCCGGTGGTGTGCGTGTGGATGGTGAGGTGGTTGATCGCTCCTTTATATATGTACTGGGTGCGACCCACGTTTGTCAGGCGGGCAAGAAGGCATTTGCACGCATTACGCTGAAATCTGAATAAAGTTGGATCTAGGGGTTGACGGCGAATTTTAGAAGTCTATAATTCGCCCCACTTCCGGCGCAGTCGAAACGGAAAACTCCTTGAGATTCAATGAGTTACGCAGTTTTCGACAGC